>CAIVOB010000034.1 GCA_903907475.1 Candidatus Omnitrophota bacterium | reverse complement strand
GCAAAGGCACATTGGAAGTTGCTAAATATATCGCGAACTTAAAAACCATTTCAATTATTGGTGGCGGAGATACTGCTGCGGCGATCGCCAAATTTAAATTAGAAGATAAAATGTCACATATTTCAACCGGGGGAGGAGCAAGCCTGGAGTTCTTGGAGGGGAAAACACTTCCTGGAATTGCCGCGCTCACTGAAAAGTAAAATGCGAAAGACGATTATTGCCGGAAATTGGAAGATGTATAAAACCATTAAAGAAGCGATTGATTTGGCGAATGGTTTAAAACGTGAGTTTTTTAAATTAGACCTTGCTGCTGTGGAGGTGGTTTTGTGTCCGGCATTTACGGCATTAAGCGAAGTGGCGGAGGTTTTAAACGAAACTGGAATTGGCCTTGGGGCTCAGGATAGTTATTGGCAGAATGAAGGAGCTTTTACGGGTGAAGTTTCGCCCTTAATGTTAAAGGATGCCGGATGCCAGTATGTTATTATCGGACATTCCGAACGGCGGCAGTTTTTCGGCGAGACTAATTTGACGGTGAACAATAAAATCAAGGCCGCTTTAAAGTCGGGACTTGTGCCGATTATTTGTGTTGGTGAAAATTTACAGGAAAGAGAGAGCAATAATACTTTTAAAGTAATTGAAAATCATCTGAAGGGTGGTTTGGTTGATATAAGCGCGGAAGAGGTGTTAAAATCGGTGATTGCTTATGAACCGGTTTGGGCGATTGGGACAGGAAAAACCGCGACTCCGGATCAGGCGCAAGAGGTACATAAATTTATGCGCGACCTATTGAGAAAGCTCTACGGAGAAGAAGTTGCCAGTGCAGTTAGAATTCAATACGGCGGAAGCGTGAAGCCGGAAAATATCGTGGAATTAATTTCTAAGCCCGATGTCGATGGGGCATTGGTGGGTGGAGCAAGTTTAAAGGTGGAAACATTTAGCGCAATCGTCATCAAAGCAAGTGAGGTTTTAAAATGATAGGATTATTAGTAACGATTCATGTTTTGGCTTGTATAATTTTAATTATTTTAGTTTTAATCCAACGCGGCCGCGGCGCGGGACTGGTGGAAAGTTTTGCCGGAGTGGAGTCGATGTTTGGAACTAAAACTAACGCCTTTCTTACTAAGACTACGACAATTATGTCGGTAGTTTTTTTTATTACTTGCTTAAGTTTGGCAATTTTGTCCGTTAAGCAAAGTAAATCTTTAATGCGTAATGTCAAACCTCAAGCCGCTGCCAAGGTGGCGGAGAAAACTGATGCCGTGAAGACGGAAGCGGTTAAAGTTGATGCCGTTTCCGGCGCTGCTGCTCCGGCGGTTGCGGTTCCGATTGAAAATGTTAAACCGCAAGGTGGAGATGTTAAATAAGTATAGTATTTGTTAATAATTTAAATTAAAGGCTACCAATTTTTGGTAGCCTTTTTTTATGCTATGAAAAATAAAAAATTATTTTGGATCTTTGCGCTTAGTAGTGGGGTTTATTTTACGCAAGGAATCGAAGGGTTGCCGGCGCAAGGGTTATTTTACTATCTTAAAGAAACTCTAAATTTCTCACCCGAGAAAATAATGCTTTTGAGTAGCTTTACAACCATGGCCTGGTTAGTAAAGCCTTTGATTGGATATTTAATTGATAGTCGTTTAAGTAAACGGGCCTGGATATTTATTTCACTGGTGCTAGATATTGTTTTCGTTTTATGCCTAGGTTTAATGGCGTTACCGATTGTAATACTTGTGGCGCTGTTGACTCTTAATTCTGGTAATGCTGCTTTTCGCGATGTGGCAGTAGACGGAATTATGTGCGTGGAAGGTAAAAAGTATCAGGCGACCGGGAAAATTCAGAGTATTCAATGGGTTTCAATTCTGATCGCGGGTTTAATTACCGGTATCGGCGGGGCGGTGCTGGCCGAAAAATGGGGTTATCGGATCGGTTTTTTATATCTACTCCCGGTATATTTGGTGGTCGCCGTTTTGACATATTTTTATCAGGAAGACGTGACAGAAAAAAGAGCTTCAACTTTAGTGATGGATTTAAGAACGTTATTTAGCGATAAGAAGATATTGGTGATTGGTTTATTTATTTTTCTTTATAAGTATGCGCCATCCTTTGGCACGCCGTTATTTTTTATTCAACGCGATAGTTTTAAATGGAGTAAAATTTGGATTGGCTGGCTAAGTACGATTAGCACGGTGTTTGGAGTAATTGGCGCGCTATTATATTATAAATTCAGCCAGAAGATTAATTTAAAAAAATGGCTTTATTATTCGGTGCTCTTGGGAGCGCTGACGACTTTAAGTTATTTATATTATACGCCGCTTTCGGCGATTGCTTATGAGATAATTTATAGTTTCTTGGGGATGTTTATTTTTATTATGGTTATGGATTTTATGGCGCGGCATTCGGTCAAGGGCTTAGAGGCAACTTCATTTGCCTT
>CAIVOB010000033.1 GCA_903907475.1 Candidatus Omnitrophota bacterium | reverse complement strand
TTGCTAAGAATGTAAAATTAATCCGGGAAACAGAAATAGCAAAAGAATTGTTAGCTAAAAAAGAGTCGGATCTTAAAATTAAAACCGAAGAATTGCAAATTCAAGGGTTCCAATTGCAAAAACAGCTTAAAGATAATGAGGCGCATCTGGCAGCGCTTTTAGTGTTTAAAGAAAAAGAAAAGAATAATCAATGGGTTTCTAAAGATGAATTTAACCAGTTAAATCTAGAATACACGCAGCTGGAAAAGGAGTTGGAAGGGAATGAGGAAAAATTAAAAAAATTTGGCGAAGAGATTCTGCATTTACGGCTGGAGTTAAAAAATAGTTTACCCTCGCAGGGCGCAAAAGAAAACTCGGTAATTACTCTTGAGACTCGCCTGCAAGAAGTTAAAAAAGCGCCGGAGATTATTTTAGAGCCCGGCCCAGACACCAAGGAGAAAATATAGCTATGAAAAAGAAAATATTTATGTCAGTATTAATCTTAAGTTTAACCTTTTGTTATGGAGGAATTACGGCGATGAATGAAAATATTGTAATTTTAGAAACTACTCAAGGGAAGATTGAAATTGCGTTAAAAAATGATATTGCTCCTAAGGCTTGTGAAAATTTTACTAAATTAATCACGCAAGGTTATTATAACGGTTTAATTTTTCACCGCGTGATTAAAGGTTTTATGATTCAGGGTGGCGATCCTACCGGTACGGGCCGCGGAGGAGAATCCGTTTGGGGTAAGCCTTTTGCCGATGAAGTAACGCCGGTAGCTAAATTTGATGCTGCGGGTATTTTAGCCATGGCGAATGCCGGCCCGAATACTAACGGTAGCCAGTTTTTTATTACTTGCGCTCCTACTCCTTGGTTAAACATGAAACATACAATTTTTGGCGAAGTAGTCTCCGGATTAGAAATTGTCCAGGAGATAGAAAATACTCCGGTCGATTCTCAAGATCGTCCATTGACGGAGCAAAAGATTATCCGGGCTTATATTAAGGGTAACTCTTAAACCCCTCTTTTTTAATAAAAATGACGCAGAAGATTAATTACCGCCAGGAATTAAACCCGGCGCAGTTAAAAGCTGTTGAATCGATTGCTGGGCCATATTTGGTGATTGCCGGAGCCGGAAGCGGTAAGACTCGAGTTTTAGTGCATCGGGTTGCTTATTTAGTGGAGCAGAACGTTAAGCCGGAAGAAATTTTGCTTTTGACTTTTACCCGTCGCTCGGCGCAAGAAATGCTGCGCCGAGCCAGCTTACTTTTAGATGAACGTTGTAAAAATGTTTCCGGCGGTACTTTTCATTCTTTTGCGAATATGATTTTAAGAAAATATGGCGCGGTTTTAGGTATAAATAGCAATTTTTCGATTTTGGATCAGGCGGACGCCGAGGATACTTTAAATCTGGTGCGCACGCAAATGAATTTTGACAAATCCGAAAAACGTTTTCCGCGCAAGCATGCGATTTTAGAGGTGATTTCTAAAAGTATTAATAAATCGTTGGAGATTACTGAGATTCTTGATGAGGAATACCCGCAGTTTTTAGAGTTCGCGGAAGAGATTAAAAAAATTCAGCGGGGTTATGTTGCATATAAAAAAGAAAAGGGGATCTTCGCGTTGCTGTTCTGTTTTGCGATGGCTTTTAGCCAGGCAACGTACAGCAGCTGGCAATTTACCAGGAACATAGTGCTCAACACAAAGACGACGGGTGCAAATATTGCCGCCGGAACCTCTGTCACCCAGTTCCCGGTGCTGGTGCGGTTGAGTGGTCTGGGCAGTAACGGTGGCAATGCGGCGGATTCAACCGTATTTGCGCAGGCTCTCGCTAGCGGGCAGGATATCCGGTTTTCGAAATACAATGGAACCCCCTTCGCATTTCAGCGTATGCGCTGGGACAACACCAATAAACTGGCCGAGTTCTGGGTGCTTGTCGATACCGTTTTCGGCGGCGACAGCACCGGCATAAGTCCTAATGGCTATCTGAAAATGTTCTGGGGCAATGGTTCAGCGGCAGATACAAGCAACGGAGCCTATGTTTTCGAT
>CAIVOB010000032.1 GCA_903907475.1 Candidatus Omnitrophota bacterium | reverse complement strand
TTTTTTTGTTAAGGTATGTTATAAAAACTTAATAACTAATGGGAGGAGAAACATGCGTTTTAAATTTTTAGGTGCAGTTCTTTTATCAGCAGCGTTTTTAAGTGGTTGCAATCTTCTTAATCCCCCTTCACAGTCTCAAACCGCAAAAAAACCCGCCGGAGATATTCTCGCGGAAGTAAATGGTGATTATATAACTTTAGATGATTTGAATAAAGAAATTGCTGCGGTAAATACCGCTTTAGCGGCGCAAAATCAAAATTTAAAAATTGATACTGTTGAGAAAAAAAAGGAATACCTTAAAGATATGGTCAACCGCAAGCTTCTGTATCAGGAAGCTTTAGCTCGGGGTTTGGATCGGGATCCGGATTTTAAAGCTAATTTAGAAAATTTTAAGACTACTTATTTAGTGCAAAAATTAGTCGGTGAAGAAATGAGAAATGAGGATGTTTCTTCTCAGGAGGTAGAAAAAGTTTATCAGGATGTTAAGGATCGTTTAAGGGAACCGGAACAGCGCTGGGTGCGGGAGATTATGGTTGAAACGAAACCTGAAGCTAATGATATACTTGCGGAAATCTTAAAGGGTGGAGATTTCGCGGCTCTGGCGAAAGAAAAGTCTAAAGCCAAGAGTGCTGCTAATGGTGGAGATCTCGGATTTATTAAGGTAGGATCGAAGGGGAATAATTTTACTTTGTTTGATGAGATGGTTTTTTCTCCGAATTTAGAAGCCGGTTCTACGACCAGTGTTTTTAAGGGCCCCGACGGTTATTATTTGGTAAAACTGGAAGAGAAAAAAGATGGCCGACAGGCTACTTTAGCGGAAGTGCAAGATAACATTAAAGCCACGCTTGTGCAGCAAAAACAACAGGAAAAAATTAAAGCCATTATTGATAAGCTTTATGCCCAAAAACAGGCGAAAATTATTTTAAACGACTCACAAATTAAATAAAAATGAAAATTAAAATCATTCCTTTAGTTATTGCCTTAGTGGCGGGTTTGTTAGCGGTGGTTTTAATTAGTGTCTATTTGCAACAGAAGGAAAAAGATTTAATGAGTCGTCGGCCGCAACAAGTGGTGCAGTCGGCAAATGTGGTGGTGGCAGTAAAAGATATCCTTAAAGGTACGGTGATTAAGGAAAATATGGTTGATTTAGTGAAAGTTCCGGAGAATCGTTTGCAGTCTCAGGCAGTGATGAATCTATCTCGGGCGATTGGAAAAACGGCGCGAGATAATATTGGTAGTGGTGACCAGGTTTTGAGTTCTAATTTGTCCTATCCGGATACCGAGCTTTCGTTATCAATGAGAATCCCTCCGGGTAAAAGAGCGGTGGCGATTACCGGGGACGCGGCAGCATCCTTAGGTGGAGGAATTAAAGCCGGCGATAAAGTTGATATTATCACTACCATTCCTATTCCGTCTCGAACCGCTGATGGTAAATCTATTTTTGAAAATGGAATTTTTCCTCTTTTCCAAAGTGTTTTAGTTTTAAGCGGAGATGGAGCCGGAAAGGGAGGCCAAGCGGGGAGTATAATTTTAGCTTTAACTCCTCAGGAAGCGACTTTTGTAGCACTTTTACAAGAAGCGGGGAAATTAAAGTTAATTTTACGCGGCCCTAACGACTCGCAGTATGAACCGGTGCAACCGGCGACGATGGCGACTTTAATGCGTTATGTTTTTGGAGAGCAGCCACCTCAGGCACCGACGGTAGAAATTTATCGTGGAATTAGTAAAACTAAAACGGAAGGTGCTAAAAGTACCGCGGCTAAACCGACAACAGAAGAAGT
>CAIVOB010000031.1 GCA_903907475.1 Candidatus Omnitrophota bacterium | reverse complement strand
CAAAATTGGTTTTGAGTTTATTTATTGCTATACCTTTAATTTTTGGAGCAATTTTAGTTTTTTTAGTTTTACAAAAAAAATTATTTCAGGCAATTTGCGGGTTGGCATTTTTTGTCCCGCTGTTGATTTATTTTATTCCGTTTGTGCAAAAAGATATCGCGCCTTATATTTCGACGCAAGATTCCTGCCAGTATTTGTTGAAGAATTATAACGTGCAGAATGTTATTTTGAGCTCGAAGTTTTTTGTTCGGGGAGTAAAATATTTTACGGATAAAGAGGTCGCGGTAATCGATATTCCCGGAACGCCTTTTTTTAGCCCGCATCCGGTTCCATTTTTAAATACTCAAGAAAAATTAAGTAGTTTTCTACGTTTTCAAAAAGTTACTTATTGTATATTGAAAAAGAATTCATTAACGGATGTTAGCCGGCTTAGCGCTCAAGAGTTTAAAATTACGGTGCTTAAGATTATTGGAAACGAGTTTATTGTAAAAATTGAAACTTTAACTAAATAATTTCTGATGGACAATCAAAAGAAAGCGGCGTTTAAACTTATTTTACTTTTTGGCCTGGTGAGCCTTTTTGGCGATATGGTTTATGAGGGGGCACGCAGTGTTAATGGCCCTTACCTTAAGACTCTCGGCGCTAATGCGGCAATTGTGGGTTTGGTGGCGGGGTTGGCGGAGTTTTTAGGTTATGCCGTACGTCTGCTTTCAGGTTATTTTGCTGATAAAACCAAAGCGTATTGGTTTTTTACTTTTTTAGGTTATGGTTTATTGGTCAGCGTCCCGCTTTTGGCGTTGGCTGGCGTTTGGCAAGTGGCGGTGATTTTTATCGTCATTGAAAGGCTGGGTAAAGCTTTGCGCAGCCCGGCAAAAGATACGATTCTTTCGCAGGCGACGAAACAAGTAGGTACGGGGATCGGTTTTGCGATCGCGGAAGTCTTGGATCAAATTGGAGCAATTATTGGCCCACTTATTTTTACCGTGCTTTTTATGCTTTTAGGTAAAGGCCAAAGGGGCTTAGGGGATTATCAACAGGGTTATGTATTACTTTGGATTCCTTTGGCTTTGGTCTTACTTTGTATTTACTTTGCGCATCGGGCAGTCCCGGATCCACAGGTTTTAGAAAATACAGTAACTAAAAACGAAAAAGCGGATAAATTAGGTAAAGTTTTTTGGATTTATACTGTTTTTACTTTTGTGACAACTTTAGGTTTTGTAAATTTTGCGCTTGCCGGTTTTCATTTTAAAACTACGCATGTCTTAACTGACGCGCAGATCCCGTTATTTTATGCTTTGGCGATGGGGGTGGATGCGGTCGCGGCTTTAGTGATTGGTAAAACATATGATGTTTTTAAAATCCGGCACAATAATGAAAAAGCAGGATTGATTACTTTAATTGCCATACCGGTTTTATCTTTATTTATTCCGGTATTTATTTTTTCTTTAAATTTTAGCTGGTGCTTGGCCGGGGCAGTTATTTGGGGCGTGGTAATGGGGGCGCATGAAACGGTGATGAAATCCGCGATTGCTGACTTGACGGCGCTTAAGAAAAGAGGCACGGGGTACGGGGTGTTTAATGCCGCATATGGCTTGGCAATTTTTATCGGCAGCGCATTTTGCGGGTTACTTTATGAGCATTCAATTCTGGCGGTTATAATTATGAGTATTGCCGCGGAATTAGTTGCGATCGCGGTATTTTTTGTGCTGCGCCAGGAGGCCTTAAAATAATATGCATATACCGGATGGATATTTAGGGCCGACAACTTGTGGTTTTTTTTATCTGGTGATGCTTCCGATTTGGACAATCGCGGCGCGGATGGTTAAGAAAACTCTTAGTGTTAAGCAAGTGCCTTTATTGGCAATTGGCGCGGCATTTAGTTTTGTGGTGATGATGTTTAATATTCCCATCCCGGGGGGAACTACGGGGCATGCAGTAGGCGGAGTTTTAGTCGCGATACTATTGGGGCCTTGGGCTGCCTGTATTGCTATTACCGTAGCGCTTGTAATTCAGGCGTTATTATTTGGAGATGGGGGAATTACTGCTATAGGTGCCAATTGTTTTAACATGGCTTTTATTTTGCCATTTTCTGGTTATTACGCCTATCGATTAATTAGTGTTGGTAGCCAGGCAGGAACCAAAAGACCTGTCATCGCTGCAGGTATTGGCGCTTATTTTGGAATTAATATTGCCGCACTTTGTGCCGGGATTGAATTTGGTTTACAACCATTATTACATCATACCGTAAGTGGGCAAGCGCTTTATTGTCCGTATGGGCTTAATGTAACTATTCCTACGATGTTAGGAGAACATTTATTGGTATTCGGATGGGTCGAAGTAATTGTTACCGCTTTAGTGATTAAATATTTACAACAGCATTCTCCGGAACTTATGGTAGGAAGAAAAGAAAATTTATGAAAATTATTACTAAATTTTGGATTGGATTGGGGGTGTTGGTTGCATTATCTCCTCTAGGCTTGTTATTACCTGCACATTTTAAGGCTGGTGCAGCTTGGGGAGAGTGGGGAGCAAATGAAATGCGCCAGTTAGTGGGATACATTCCTCAAGGATTAGAGAAGTTTTCAAATTTTTGGAGCGCGCCGCTTCCGGATTATGCCTTTAAGGGGTGGGAGGGGAAGCCTTTATTAAATTTAAGTTTGGCTTATGTCTTTTCTGCAATTGTTGGAATCCTGCTTTGTTTTGTTGTGGCGATTATCTTGGGTAAATTTTTAAGCAAAAAATAATAAGGTTAGCGGATCCTACTAAGAAATTAGCGGGTCCTGTCTATGAGAAAAATTTTATCAAGCGGGTCCTGCCACTGCGGCACCCTGTCGTGCTCGCTTATGGCTGCGCGCGACAGGGGACCCGCCTCCGTGTCACCCGCATAAGGGAAATTTTTCTAACTTGCTTGATAGCTTATTTGTCTATTAGCGGGTGGCTGGTTTTGGTTTCGAGCACGGCGTGGAGGCCAGGAGCGGGCATGGTT
>CAIVOB010000030.1 GCA_903907475.1 Candidatus Omnitrophota bacterium | reverse complement strand
GCGCTGATGTCTTAGTTTATAACCCAGAGGAACCGGCGACTCCTTTTCGACTCACCTTGTTGGTCAATAATAATGTCGGTTATGTCACGCTTACCGAGTTAGTCTCAAAAGCCTATCAAGAAGGCCAGCTAAATAAATTTTTAAAACCCGAAGGGGGAAAGATGCAAAAAATGTTAAAAAAGATTACTTTCTGCGGCCTGATACTTTTTGGAATTTTATTGAGCGTTCCGCTTTTTGCGCAAAGTTTAGATCAAGCTCAAGACGATGAAGGTGATAATGAAGCCGTGGAGTTGTTATTAGGGGAATTACACAGCATTCCGGGAGATAAGCTGGTGAGAGTGGCGATTGATAATCCGGATATTGCGGATGTTGACCGGGTCAGCGGGAATGAAATTTTTATCGTCGGAAAATCATTAGGGGAAACGAATTTACGTATTTGGGATGCTAATGGTAATCCGCGCCGTGTTCCGATTATGGTTTTTGAAGAGAATTTACCGAGCTTAGGCTCGCGGATTAATAAAATCTTAGTGGATTTAGGGGTTCAGGATTTAAGGGTGGAAGTTAAAAACGATGAGAAAAAAGTTTATATTTATGGTTCGGTTAAGCCGGAGCAAAAAGAGATCGTTACAAAAGCTTTAGAGCCATTTAATCGCAACATTGTTAATCTGACCACGGTTTATGAGGAAAGAGGATTAGTTCAGGTGGATGTCCAAATTTTAGAGATTAGTAAGAGCGGACAAGAAGAGTTGGGATTTAGCTGGATGGATGCTTTACAATTTAGGGAGAATCCTTATTTGGCCGGTACTGGAACAACCGGACAGATTATTACGACCTTAGATCGCATCGCGAAATTTAATACTCTTTTTTCTGTCGGGGAATGGTCGCGCGATGTTTTGCAAACTTCTTTAAAATTATTGGAAACGGAAGGGAAATTAAAAGTTCTTTCGCGTCCGAAATTAGTTTGTTTAAGCGGTAAAGAAGCTTCTTTTTTGGTGGGTGGAGAAGTTCCGATTGTAAGTGAAAATTTCAGTAATTCCGGGAGTTCTAATACCTCCGTGGAGTATAAACAATACGGAATTTCGCTTAAGATTTCGCCGACAATTACCAAAGATCAAAAAATAAAACTTTCCATTAATACTGAAGTTTCGGACGTGGAGTTGACTGCCGCTAAAGGCGCGGCACAAGTTAATGAAACTTTATTTATTCCCGCTTTTACTAAGCGTAATACTCAAACCGAGCTTTATTTAAAAGATCAACAGACGGTTTTTATCGGAGGTTTAATTAAAAGTAAAACTGAAGAAAGCTTGGATAAATTTCCTTGGTTAAATACGATTCCGATTTTGGGGATGTTCTTTCGTTCGCATACTAATAATAAAGATGAAACGGAATTGGTGATTTCTTTGACCCCGAAAATTGTTACCGATGAAGGAGATATAAAGGAAGCTAAAAAAAGTTTAATTCTTGAAGCTAAGGCTAAAGATAACGATACTACCTTATATAATAATATTCCGGAAGACCTCAGAGGTTATGTTTACGCCTTAAAACGTAAAATTGACCAGGCGGTGGAGTATCCTCTTCTAGCAAAAAATGCCGGATATCAAGGCACAGTGCATTTAAGTGTTCAGGTTTTGGCTTCCGGAAAAATTGAAAATGTGATTGTTACGGCAAAATCCGGGTATAAAATACTTGATGATGCAGCAATCAGAGCGGTAAATTCTTTAAAACAAATTCCGCCTTTCCCGTTGGGTGTCCAGGCCGAAGAAGTCTGGGTAGATGTTCCTATCTTTTATAAATTAGATTAAAAATTATGCGTAAAATAATTTCCATCTTTAGTACTAAGGGTGGCGTCGGGAAAAGTTTTCTCGCGGTTAATTTAGCGGCTAGTTTAGCCAAAGATTTTAGCCGCAAGGTGCTTTTAGTAGATCTGGATTTTCAAGTGGTTGGCGATATGGCCAACATGCTAAATCTCTCTCCTAAAAAAACGCTCGCTGATTATTTCGCGAAGTTTAAAGGTGAAGCTTCTGATGCTTTGCATATTCGAGAATATGTTGAACCTCATATT
>CAIVOB010000029.1 GCA_903907475.1 Candidatus Omnitrophota bacterium | reverse complement strand
CGGAAGCAAAAAACTAAATTTGGAGTATTTTTTAAAAAAAATTTAAAAAAATATCGCACGATTTTGATATTAAGTTTTTTAGGCCTGATTTTACTTTTAGGATTACCAAAAATTAATCCAGGTAAATTTTATTTATTTTCTCATTCTCAAAGTCAATATCAAAAAGGTAATAATCAAGCTGCTGTTAGTTCGGGTGAACAGTTGTTGCGTCAGGATAAAAATTTCTTAGCGATTTATCCCATTCTTGCGGATGCGCTGGAGCGTTTGGGAGAGAAAGAGAAAGCGCGCAAATATTATTTTGATTATGTACTTCGGAGTGAAAAATTAAATAACTTAAAGCATTTGGTACAGGCGTATATTAAATTGGGGTGGTTTTATCAATTGGAAGGCCAATTTATTAAGGCGAAAGATTTATACGATAAGGCACTGGTTTTAAGTATTAAAATGAAAGATAGGTTTAATGAAGCCGTAGTTTTAAGAAAATTAGCGGTTTGGCAGATTGAAAGGGAAAATTACGCACTCGCCCTGGAATTATTGACTAAAAGCGTGGCGATAAATTCCGCTGCCCAGCAAAACGCGGAATATCGTAAAAATTTGGCGAGTGATTATTTTGATATTGGTTTAGTTTTTGCTAATAAAGATGATTATCCGGCCGCCAAGGAGTTTTATGAAAAAAGTCGCCGTATTTTTATAGAATTAAGGCTGGAAAATGAATTAAGCGATTGCTATTTTAATTTGGGAGAGATTGCTTTTTTTGAAAAAGAGTATCAGAAAGCTTTAAATTATTATGAAAAGGGGTTAGCAATTGATCAACGCCAGAAGAATCAAGCTAATTTAGCTTCTGGTTATAATATGATCGGAGAACTTTATTTGGAGATAGATAATCTAGAGCAGGCGGAAATTTATTTTAAGCAAGCGCTGGTTTTGGCGGAAAAACTGAATATTTTACCGGATCAAGCAAATGCTAATTATGATTTGGGCCTGTTATATAAAAAGCAGGGAAGAAAGAATTTGGCGCGAGAATTTTGGCGCCGGGCACAAGAAATGTACCGTACGATTAATCCTGCCGAATTACAAAAAATCCGCGAGCAATTGTTAGAGCTAGACAATTAGGGACAGAGACTATTTATTAAAATAAATAGTCTCTGTCCCTAATTAATAAAAAAATGCTTGACAAACTTTGAATATTAGTTATACTCTACTATGTTTATAGAGATAGTATAGAAAAGGAGTGAAAGTGAAGATTACATATAAAGGTGATTACGCGTTGAAAGCATTATTAGATTTAGCGATTCATTATGAGAAAGGTGTCTCGACGATTAATGATATTGCCAAGCGCATTGATGCTCCGGTAAAATTTTTGGAACAAGTACTTTTAGATTTAAAAAAGGGTGGTTTCGTAGAAAGTAAGCGTGGTAATGTCGGAGGTTATCAATTGGCTCAGCATCCTAACCAAATAGTTTTAGGAGATGTGGTCAGATATATTGATGGCCCGATTGAACCGATTGCATGTGTAGGAAAAGGGTATTCAAATTGCGCAGATTTGGATTGTTGTGTTTTTAAGGGGGTTTGGGAAAAGGTTGCGCAATCTACATCAGATATTATTGATCATATTACTTTCGGTGATTTAGCTACACGCGTGAATGTAAAAAATGAAATCTTTGCTTATTCAATCTAATAAAAGGAGAATTGAAAATGAGTAAAATTGACAGTCGATTAAAAATTGAAACCTTGGCTTTGCATGGTGGACAGGAGCCTGACCCGACAACTGGTTCCCGAGCGGTTCCAATTTATCAAACAACATCTTATCAATTTAAAAGTGCGGAACATGCGGCTAATCTTTTCGGTTTAAAAGAATTTGGCAACATCTATACGCGTTTAATGAATCCGACTAGTGATGTGTTTGAAAAGAGGATGGCTTTGTTAGATGGCGGAGTAGGGGCATTAGCGGTAGCTAGCGGCCAATCGGCGATTACTTTGGCGTTACTTAATATTGCTCAAGCCGGGGATGAAATTGTTTCGGCGGATAATCTTTACGGCGGAACCTATAATCTTTTTCATTATACTTTTGCGCGCTTAGGAATTAAAGTCAATTTTGTTCCGGCCAATGATTTACCGGCACTGGAAAAAGCAATTACTTCTAAGACCAAAGCCGTTTATGCCGAATCCATTGGTAATCCAAAATTAAATGTTGCGGATTTAGATGGAATATCCAAGATTGCGCATAAAAATGGTATTCCCTTTATTTTGGATAATACTGTTTCACCGTATTTATTGCGCCCGATTGATCATGGAGTGGATATTGTGGTTTATTCGGCGACAAAATTTATTGGCGGACACGGTACAAGTTTGGGCGGAGTAATTGTTGATTCCGGAAAGTTTGATTGGACGAATGGCAAATTTCCTTTAATTGCCGGCCCGGATCCAAGTTATCACGGGATTAATTTCGTGGAGGCGCTCAAATCCTTAGGCAACATTGCCTATATTATTAAAGCCCGGGTAACTTTGTTGCGTGACTTAGGCCCGGCGCTTTCTCCCTTCAATTCATTTTTATTCTTACAAGGCTTAGAAACTTTGCATCTTAGATTACCGCGGCATTCGGAAAACGCTTTGGTGGTAGCTAAATATTTACAAAAACATCCTAAGGTAAGTTGGGTCAATTATCCCGGTTTAGATAATAGTCCCGAAAAGGAACGAGTGAAAAAATATTTACCTAAAGGCGCGGGAGCGATTATTGGTTTCGGAATTAAAGGGGGTATTGAAAGCGGTAAGAAGTTTATTGATGCATTAGAATTAATTTCGCATCTTGCTAATGTTGGTGACGCTAAAAGTTTGGCGATTCATCCGGCATCGACTACTCATCAGCAGTTATCTGCCGAAGAACAACTTTCTACCGGAGTTACTCCGGATTTTGTGCGTTTATCAATTGGAATCGAGCATATTGATGATATTATTGCGGATATTGAACAGGCATTAAAAAAAGCATAAGCTTTTGTAAAATTTTTCGCAGAAATTTAAGGAGGTAAAATGAGTAAAATATTTTCTGATATTACTAAGACTGTCGGTAATACGCCTTTGGTTAAGTTAAATCGTATTGCCCAGGGCTTAGAGGCAACGATATTAGTAAAACTGGAATCTTTTAATCCGCTCTCGAGCGTTAAAGATCGGATTGGCGTGGCAATGATTGAGGATGCCGAAAAAAGAGGGGTTTTAAAAATTAATACTACGATTATTGAACCTACGAGCGGAAACACTGGCGTAGCGTTAGCGTTTGTGGCTGCCTCTAAAGGCTATAAATTAATCTTGACTATGCCTGATACGATGAGTATCGAAAGAAGGCAGTTGTTGGCGATTTTTGGAGCGCAGTTGGTTTTGACTCCTGGGGCAGAGGGGATGAAAGGGGCAGTTAAGAAAGCTGAAGAACTCGTGAAAGAGATTCCGCATGCGATTATTTTACAGCAATTTAATAATCCGGCGAATCCTGAAATTCATCGCTTAACTACGGCAGAAGAAATTTGGACTGATACAGGAGGGAAAATTGATATTTTGATTGCTGGAGTTGGTACCGGTGGGACGATTACTGGAGTGGCGGAAGTGATTAAAAAAAAGAAGCCGAGTTTTAAGGCGATTGCGGTTGAGCCGGATGCTTCACCAGTTTTATCCGGAGGTGTTCCGGGTCCGCATAAAATTCAAGGAATTGGTGCAGGTTTTATACCAGAAGTTTTAAATCGTGCTATAATTGATGAAGTGATTCGGGTTACTAATGACGCTGCGGGTGTTACGGCCAGGGCATTAGCTAAATCTGATGGGATTTTGATTGGTATTTCGGGCGGTGCGGCGTTATGGGCAGCGTTGGAAGTTGCCAAGCGCAAGGAAAATAAAGGTAAAATAATCGTAGTTATTCTTCCCGATACCGGAGAGCGTTATTTAACGACTTGGCTTTTTCAAGAGGCAAAAGTATGAACAAAGAAAAGAAAATATTAAAGAATAATAGCGTGGGAATTGTTGAAACGCAAACTTTTACTTTTGATTTTTTAGAGCTTGAATCAGGGGAGAGGTTTGGGCCGGTGGTTTTAGCTTTTGAAACTTATGGCACGTTAAATAAGGAAAAGTCTAACGCGATTTTAATTACCCATGCTCTTTCCGGAGATGCGCACGCAGCCGGTTTACACAAAGATCAGGATAATTTAGGTTGGTGGGACGCTTTAATTGGTCCGGGAAAAGCTTTCGACACGGAGAAGTATTTTGTGATTTGTTCAAATGTTCTCGGTGGGTGCAAGGGTTCTACTGGCCCATCCTGTATTAATCCTAAAACTGGAAGGTCGTATGCTTTAGATTTTCCCTTAATTACGATTAATGATATTGTTAATGCTCAAAAGCGTTTAGTAAATCATTTGGGAATTGAAAAGTTACTTTCTGTCGTTGGAGGATCGATGGGTGGTCAGCAAGTTTTATCTTGGTTGGTTAATTATCCGCGAAGTTTATGTAGTGCGGTGCCGATTGCGACCACCATCAAACATTCTCCACAACAGATTGCTTTTAATGAGGTGGGGCGTCAGGCGATTATGGCGGATGAGCATTGGAAATCTGGTAATTATTATGGGGGAGTGTCTCCGGCTAAGGGCTTAGCGGTGGCGCGGATGATCGGGCATATTACTTATATGAGCGATGTTTCGATGGCGGAAAAGTTTGGGCGAGCGAAAAAAGAAGCGGGGGAGCCGTTTAAATTTACCGCGGATTTTGAAGTGGAAGGGTATTTACGTTATCGCGGGGATAATTTTGTGAAACGTTTTGACGCTAATTCTTATCTTTACATTACTAAAGCAATGGATAATTTCGATGCTTCCGGATTCCGGCTTTTTCAGGAAGTTTTACGGGGGAATAAGGCTAAGGTTTTAATCATTGCTTTTAAATCCGATTGGTTATACCCGGCATATCAATCTAAAGAGATTGTTAAAGCTTGTAAACTGG
>CAIVOB010000028.1 GCA_903907475.1 Candidatus Omnitrophota bacterium | reverse complement strand
GGAAAACAACCATTAAAGCTGTTTTCCCCTCATTATCTTTAATGTTTATATCTGCGCCTTTGGAAAGCAAGAGGTCTACTATTTCTTTACGGCCAAAAGATACCGCAACCATTAAAGCTGTTTTCCCCTCATTATCTTTAATGTTTATATCTGCGCCTTTGGAAAGCAAGAGGTCTACTATTTCTATGCGACCCTCCGCAGAAAACATTAAAGCTGTTTTACTTCTAATATTTGATTTTACATTTACATCTGCGCCTTTGGAAAGCAGGAGGTCTACTATTTCTGTGCGACCATAAAATGCCGCAATCATTAAAGCTGTTTCACCCCTAATATTTGTAACATTTACATCTGCGCCTTTGGAAAGCAGGAGGTCTACTATTTCTGTGCGACCATAAAATGCCGCAATCATTAAAGCTGTTTTCCCCTCATTATCTTTAATGTTTATATCTGCGCCTTTGGAAAGCAGCAGCTCCGCCATTTCCTTATTACCATTAGCTGCAATCATTAGAACTGTTTTACCTTTACTGTCTTTACCATTTATTTTTGTGCCTTTAGAAAGAAGAAAAATTACATCTTCTTTGTTACCATTTTCTACAGCAATCATCAAATCTGTTTTGCCTTCATTATTTTTAGCACTTGCATTACCCAGCGATTGTGTAACTTTTTTAATTTTTGGTTTTTTAATCACACCAGTTAGTAGATTTTCTTTTACCGCAGCATATAAAGATGCATCGAGAAAAACAGTAAATAATAATCCCAAAATTAAACTTACGATTCTAATTTTTTTATACATCTATCCTCACTTTTTATAAGAGACATATCTCTCTAACTTATTGATCAGTAGGAAGTTAACCGATGTCACCTCTATTTAGGGTGACATGCGTCAAATTAATCCGGTTCAGGATGAACAGTCACGTCAGCATTAGTAACAAACTGTTGCGTGGCTCGTTCGATGTCTTCGGTTAGTCGGTGAACCTCTCTCAGCGTCCGGCTACCATCAACAAGAACGTGTAGGTCAACAAACGGTTGGGGACCAGAAAAACGAAGCCTGACATTATGGCAGTCAATTACGCCTGGTAAAGATTCAACAGCTATAATAATCTTTTCCTCAAGCCCTTCAGGGGTATAGTCCAAAAGGTCGCGGATGGCTTTCATACCTAATTTGATACTGATAAAAATTACAATAGCTCCAACTATGACAGCCGCGACTGTATCAGCGTAATGCAAAAATTCGTATCCTTTCAGCCAATCGCTTAACTTAACGCAAAAAAGACCGAGAATAACAACAGCAGAGCTCCAGATATCCGTTCTAAAATGAAGCGCATCTGCTTCTAGAGCCTGACTATTGAATTTACGTGCAGCCCTATGTAACATCCTTGATCTTGAGAAATCAACAAAAATCGAGATAAACATCACGCCAAAAGCCCAGATATTTACGTCAATCTCAATATGACCGGACATTATGCGTTTTGCTGCCGCAGAAATAATCCAAAAACAAGTAACCAATAAAAGGAATGTTTCAAACAAAGCAGAAAGATTTTCAATCTTTCCGTGGCCATAACGATGATCTTTGTCAGCGGGTTTGCCTGAAACTTTTACCGCCACAACAGTCACAATAGCGGCAACCAGATCCAATCCGGAATGAGCCGCCTCGGCAATAATTCCTAAACTGCCAGTCATAAAGCCAACAATAATCTTAAATAACGTCAAACCACACGCTGCGATAACAGAACTGATCGCAGCAGATTCCTTTTCTTTATGAGCCATGCTTTAACTCTCCATGTTTTATTAGTTAGTTTATCATCAGATAAACATTTTCTAAAGTTTTATTTACTCTATTTGGCCCCAGCTTGCATAAGTAATTGAATTATTTCACTGTGGTTTTTCGATTGAGCTATTGATAAAGCTGTCTCACCATTATCTGACTTTTCATTGACATCCGCGCCTTTTTTTATTAAGATCTTTACAACTTCGGTGTTTCCATTCCATATTGCAACATACAGGTCCGTCAAGCCATAATGGGATTTGGCATTCACGTCTGCGCCTTTAGCTATCAAGTCATTAACCATTTGAATGTTATTTTCCATTGCTGCCTGGTTTAGTTGGTCAGCAATGTCTGCCAGGCAAAATACAGGAGTTAATATTACAACAAAAATTAAAATAGAAATACTCCATTTTAGCTTCTTCATTGCTTGCCTCCTACTTCACCCACATCTTTATTAAGGTTACTCAGTTGTTTCTTAAAATCCCAATCTTTCGGCTTTAACTTTGGTATAAACCATTGGGCGCCATTTTTAATCCAGGCTTGACGAAAATCAGTAAATATAATCTGATTATTAGCCCCATCTACCCCAAACTCAAACCCGCAGCACGGACAAATTTCATAAGAAGGCGAATTTCCCTGATCATAAGGAGGTTCTTTTAACAAATTAAAACCACATACTAAACACATATAATATTTTTCGCTCATTGTCTCATCCAATATTTACTATCTGTTTTAAAATAAGTTCTAATCCGACCGTTACTTGTCATAACTGCGAATTCACCGGTGCTCCTCCTATAATGCATAATATCACCATTAGGCCTAATTTTCTGTAAAACATCATTTCTTGTAGAAGCATCCAAAAGATTTCGTGCATCTGCAAGATATTGATCCTGAGTAATATTCCCAAACTGATAGCCATGCTTTAAATAATGCGCTTCCAGTTGCCCCGAAGCAAAATCCTCTGCCTTAACATTATTATAATTTATATTTGATTCTGAAGATAAAGGAATCGAATTTTCTCTCGGGGAACAAGAGACGGCAAGAATACTAAAAAATAAAATAAAAAAATATTTTAATTTAAATTTGTGCATTTTCTTCTTACGCCCGTAAAATCAAAAATAAACCTAATCCCAGAAACATCACTCCCATTAATATCTTAATTGTCCCAAGATGGCCTTTTAATATCGCAGAAAAACGCTCAGAAGTCGTACCAAAAAGTGCAAAAATAAATATTACAAATAGCGGTAGAATAAATAATAAATTGTACAATAACAAATAAGATAAGGCTTTTAATTTAAGATTTGTGGTTTTCAAAACAAAAATTATGGTAGGCAAATAAATCTTAGCCACACAAACAGCTTCTAACACTGAAACTAAAAACCCGGTAATTAAAGCGCTTAAAGCTAACTTG
>CAIVOB010000027.1 GCA_903907475.1 Candidatus Omnitrophota bacterium | reverse complement strand
TTTCTTTTATTTCTTTAATATTCACTCTCACACCTTCTTTCTTAAACGATTAATATTGATCTTCTTTTAAAAACGCTTACAATTAATTAATTCTCTCCACGTAAGTGCCACCGGTACGCGTATCGACTTTAATCTTATCTCCCACATTAATAAATAAAGGAACAAGAATATTGGCTCCAGTATCAACCTTAGCCGGTTTCATACCGCTTTTTGATGAATCGCCCTTAATTCCCGGTTCCGTTTCCAGAATATTAAATTCGATAAAATTAGGCAAACTAATTGAAAGATTAACCCCTTTATAAAAATACCCCTGAATCTCAATATTATCCTTTAACAATTTAGCGTTATCACCGATATTTTCCGCTGAGATCGCCACTTCTTCAAAATTTTCGCTATCCATAAAATGAAACATTCCGCTACTGGAATACTGATATTGCAGTTTGCGTTCTTCAATATAAGCCTGATCAATCTTATCTGTTCCCCGGAACGTCTTTTCCTGAATATTATTATTCTTTAAATTACGCAGCCTGGCTCTTACAAAAGCCGCCCCTTTGCCGGGCTTCACATGTTGGGCATCAACACAAACATAAACTTCACCTTCAACTAATACCGTGACCCCTGATTTAATTTCATTAATTGATAGCGCCACTTTTTAACACCTCATACCCTTTCTTTGTTACGAGCACCATATCTTCAATGCGTATTCCAAATTTACCCGGCAAATAAATTCCCGGCTCAATTGTGAAAGTCATCCCCGGTTTAACCGCGCTGGCTTCTTGACGGCTAATATGAGGATACTCATGTATCTCCAATCCAAAACCATGGCCAAGATTGTGGCTGAAATTTTTAGCATAGCCTTTAGATGCAATATACTCTCGTGCAACTCTATCAATTTCAGCTATTTCTGCTCCTGGCCGGATTCTCTGAATCGCCAAGGTTTGCGACTTAAGCACAATCTCATAAACTTTACGCACAAGAGTATTTATTTTACCCAAAAAGAAAACCCTTGTCAAGTCAGATTTATAACCTTGATACTGCGCTCCTAAATCAATTAATACTGGCTCATGATTTTGAAGTTTTCGTTCTCCGGAAAGATGATGCGGCTTACTGGAATTAGGGCCGCTGGCAACAATAATCTCAAAAGCCGCGGCAGTCGCCCCCTGGTAACGCATAAAACGTTCAATCTCACCGGCAATTTCTATCTCTTTTACTCCCGGGACTAAAAAACTTTGTATATGCGCCAAAGCTAAATGCGCAATCCGAGCCGCGACTCTAATTTTAACAATTTCCCCGGCATCTTTAACCTGCCTTAAATTTTCAACTAAACCATGAGTAGAAATTAAGTCAAACCCACCCTTACCTTGTTCCTTGATCTTAGAAAATTCCGCAAAAGGCAAGTACCGGGCTTCAAAACCTACTTTTTTTAACCCTAAATCGCAAATCGTCTGCGCCAAACGTTCAAAAACTAAACCATTACACTCTTTAAGTAAAGCATTAGATTTTAAAAAAACCTTGGCTTCTTCCGTATAACGGGAATCCGTAAAGTAGATATTTTTTTTAAAAGTTACCAAGAAATAAGCGTCACGGCTAAGAGACTGCGTTAAATAGGAAATATTTGCCGGCAGGCTTACCAAAAAAGCATCCAGCTTTCTTGCTTTAAGCTGAGAATATAAGTTCTTTAAACGCAGATTCACTCGCACACCTATTATATTTTATTTAAGATTTAAATCCAGAAGTGCCGCCAAACCCAAGATATAACTTTGCACGCCAAAACCCAAAATTGTCCCTTGAGCGACAGGGCTAATTAACGATTTATGGCGAAACTCTTCGCGGGCATGAATGTTAGTCAAATGCACCTCAACTACGGGTAAACCACAGGCAGCCACAGCATCGCGAATCGCGACACTCGTATGAGTATAAGCGGCCGGATTAATTAGAACTCCTTGAAATTTATTCTTTTTACCCATTCCCAGTAAATCAACAATTTCACCTTCATGATTAGATTGCTTAATCACCAAAGTGACCTTATGCTTTTTTGCTTCAAGCTTAAGTAAAGCATTAATCTTAGCTAAAGTTAAATGTCCATAAACGGCAGGCTCCCGCCGTCCAAGTAAATTTAAATTCGGGCCGTGAATAACTAAAATTTTATTCATTCTGCTTCATCCACCAGCATTACTGGAATCCCCTGACGCACAGGATATTTTTTCCCGCACTTTTTACAAATTATTTTTTCATTTTTTAATTCCACATCCGCCTTGCAACTAGGACAAGCCAGGATCGCTAAAAGTTTTGGGTCAATCATTTTATCTCCTCCGGGCCTTTTGCTAAATAAGCCACTCTTAACTCGTAAAGCAAATTTCCCATCAATTCCTCTTCTTCTTTGGTTAAATTACCTTTAGTTTTTTCCTGCAGCATTCCTAATGTATCAATCAAAAATTTAGCCTGCGTCGGATCTTTTTCAATCTTTTGTGTCGTCGGATTAGCCATATGCCCTAAAGCAATGGAAGCCTGTAAAGTAAGCGTTGTGACAAAAAATTTAAAATCCGGATCCGGAGCCACAAACCCACCTTCCGGCTTAGGCGCTTTTTTTTCATTTTCCACATTTTGTTTCCAAGCCGCATCAACTTTTTTTAAGTTTTCCTCGTTTCCACCCTGAGCTTCCATTGTTTCTTTCTCGTCCATATTTTAATAAATAGTGATTCCGGCGTAGCCCACCACACTATTTCTATCCCCGCTAGCATCGCCGCTGGTTTGATATTTAATTAATTCCCCCTTTTTCGCCCCGAGCAGCCTAGCTGCCTCCAATAAAATAACCACCGCAGAAACCCCGCAGATTGAAATATTAAACTCTTGTACCAAGCGGCTTAGCTCCTGCGCATCAAGTTTTAAAATCGCTTGAATTGCCAAAGCGTCTTTTTTTTCCGCGCTTTCCTGCGTTTCATAATGCGTCATATCAGAGCTGGC
>CAIVOB010000026.1 GCA_903907475.1 Candidatus Omnitrophota bacterium | reverse complement strand
TTAAAATCGCGCTTCCGGATAATACGATCTCTTTTCAGGATTCACTTCTGGCACGCTCGGTGCTGCTTCCTCAATTAAACGCTTACGTGAATAAAGTATTTAATAGTAATCCTCCGGGGATGTTATCCGGATCTGTCGCGGTAGAAACCGGAGATAAGAATCCCTTGTCTTATGGGCTGAGTGTTTATCAAACTATTTTTGATTTTGGAAAGAACCTTTCTAATTTTAAGGCCTCCCGGGAATCTTGGAAAGCGACGCAGGCGCATACGGAAAGTATTAAGCGTTTGGCAACGTTAGAATTTATTGTCGCTTATTTTAATGTTTTAGAAACCGAGAAAATGATTTTGGTTTTTCAAAAAGAAGTTGAGAGCTTGGATGCTTATCTAAAAGATATAATTTTACTTTATAAAAATGGTACGGTTGTGGAAAATGATCTATTACCGGCTAAGATTCGCCTGGCTGATGCCAAGCAGAAATTAATTGCCGCGCGTAATTACAAAGAGATTGCGCTTGCCAGATTAAATAATATTCTCGGGCTACCGCTGAGAGAAAAAATTCGGGCGCAGGATGTTTTGATGGGTGTTCCTCAATTTCCTGATTTGGATAGCGCTTGGAGCGCGGCCTTAACTTTGCGCCCGGAGATGGCTTTTTATGAGGATGAGATTAAAGCCTCGTTTTTATTTCAGCGTGCCAAAGCCGTAGAGAATTATCCCGTTGTTTTCGCGGATGCCGGATATGCTTATCAGCAAAATAAGTATGCGCTGCACGAAGCTAATTCTTCCGTGGTTTTAGGAGCGAAAGTCGATCTTTATGATGGAGGGGCAGCTCGCGCGCAATTATTGAAAGAACGCGCTCGGGGAGCACAACTTCAAGAACAAAAAGGTAAATTGGGTGAAGATATAAAATTTGAAATTGAAGATAGCTATTATAGTTTAAAAAATGCTTGTGAAAAAGTAGAAGTTGCTAAAGACGCTTTAGAACAGGCGGATGAGAATGTGCGGTTTTATCGCGTGAAATATAATGCTGGCGTGGCTACGACTACCGATGTGCTGGAGGCGATCTCCTTACAGACTAAGGCGCAAGTAAATTTTTGCACCGACAATTATGAGATGAAGCGTAATTACGCCAAGCTCATGTATTCCATGGGATTGGATTTATCTTTAATTTATGAAAAAATGGAGAGTGAAAATGGCCGATCTAAAAGATCCTAAAAAACAAAAGATGATAAAAATTTTAGCCTCCCTGGTAGTCGTGGGTTTGATTGTTTTGGGAATTTATATGGTTAATAATGTCAGCCATGAGACTACTGATGATGCTTATATTGAAGGGAGAATTCATGCTGTCGCAGCTAAAGTTTCCGGGACAGTGTCAAAGATTAATGTCGAAGATAATCAGTTGGTAAAAAAAGGGGAGTTTTTGGTAGAGATTGACCCCTTAGATTATATTTTAAAAGTAAAAGAAAGCAAAGCGAATTTAGAAGTGCGCCAGGCGACGCTTGAGCAAGCGTTGCGCGATCGTGATCGCGCGGAGTCGCTTTTTAGTGAGAAAGTTCTCCCAAAAGAGAAATACGAGTTTGTGCTCACCGCTTATAATTTGGCGAAAGCTCAAGTAAACGCCGCGCAACAACAGCTTAATATTAGCTGGCAGAACTTGCGTTATACTAAAATTTATTCTTCGGTTGATGGATATGTGACTAAAAAATCCGTGGAAATCGGTAATCAGATAAAAGCGGATCAACCATTGATGGCGATTATCGGGATTAAAGATATCTGGTTGACGGCTAATTTTAAGGAAACGCAGTTAAAAAATGTTAAAAAAGGCCAGCGGGTGTTAGTTAAAGTAGATACTTACCCGGGTAAAGTTTTTACCGGAAGAGTTGATAGTATTATGGCTGGCACGGGCGCGGCGTTTTCGCTTTTTCCCGCGGAAAACGCGTTGGGTAATTATGTTAAGGTCGTGCAGAGAATTCCGGTAAAGATTGTTTTTGATAAAAATACCGACGAAGACCATATGTTGCGTTTAGGAATGTCTTGCGTTCCGACCATTATAACCAAGAATGAATAAATCCAGTAAATGGATTATCGCTTTAGCGGTAGTCTTGCCGACGCTATTGGAAGTAATTGATACCTCAGTGGTTAATGTCTCCCTGGATCACATTCGTGGTTCACTCTCAGCGGGGATTGACGAAGCGACCTGGACGATTACGGCATATTTAGTTTCTAATGCCATAATTATTCCCTTAACCGGATGGTTGAGCCGGATCTTTGGCAGGAAGCGTTATCTTCTTTTTTCTATAATCCTTTTTACAATAAGTTCGTTTTTGTGCGGAAGCGCCCGGACGATCTCGGCTCTAGTTTTTTTCAGAATTATTCAGGGGATTGGAGGAGGAGCGCTGCAGCCAATTTCACAAACGATCTTGCTTGAGGCATTTCCTCCTAAGGAATATGGAATGGCGATGGCAATCTTCGGAGTAGGGGTGATGTTTGGCCCGATTGTCGGGCCGGTCTTAGGTGGCTGGATTACGGATAACTGGTCGTGGAACTGGATTTTTTATATTAATATCCCGATTGGCATTATTTCGGTATTAATGGTGATGTTATTTATTCAAGACCCTCCTTATCTTAAGCGGATTAAAGAAAAAATTGATTATATCGGATTAGGTTTAATCGTGGTCGGGATTGGTTGCCTGCAGGTAGTGCTTGATAAAGGCCAACGTGAAGATTGGTTTTCTTCCTCGCTGATTGTGTATTTGGCAATCGCAGCTTTAGTTTGCCTGGTGACATTTATTTTTTGGGAACTTAAACGCCGGGATCCGATTTTAGACTTACGTCAACTTAAAAATATTTCTTTTGCCAGTGCTAATCTGATTCAAGGCGTGACATTTTTTGTGCTTTTTGGCAGTATTTTGCTCTTACCGCTTTTTGTGCAACAGCTCTTAGGTTATAATGCTTTTCTTTCCGGAATGGTGCTTGCTCCAGGCGGATTAGCTACTTTAATCTCCATGCCTCTTTCTGGGAAGCTTATTCAGAAATTTAATCCCAAAGCCGTTTTAGCCAGTGGCCTGCTTATTACGACTTATTCTATCTTTGCGATGTCTCATTTTAATGCTGCGATTGATTTTAATACGGTGGCATTTTCTAGGATTATTATGGGGTTCGGGATGGGGATGGTATTTGTTCCTTTGACAAGTTTAGCATTTAGCACGATAAAGAAAGAAGAGATGGGGAATGCCACGAGTATCTTCGCGATTATAAGAAATATCTCCGGAAGTTTTGGGATCGCGATTATGACGACTTTGCTTGCCCGCAGAGCGCAGTTTCATCAGTTTCGGCTTTCCGAGCAGCTTAATCCTTTTGATCAGCATTATCAACTGGGGTTAAGTAAAGCCGCGGAGATGTTGAGCTATAAAACCGGCGCGGTGAGCGTTTCGGCGGCCAATGGAGTTATTTATCAGCAAATGGCGAAACAAGCGGCCCTGTTTTCTTTTACCGATGCCTTTTATTTTTCTACATTACTTATGATTTGCGTTATTCCAATAGTATTTTTACTTAAAAAGCCAAAGCACTTCGAGCAAACAATCGCGGTGCATTAGGTTTGTTTCTGCTTGACAAGGTAATTGTTTTGCGTTATTATTCTTAGAAAATTAACCTTAACTCTGAAGCCTCTACTTTATAATGGGTAGAGGTTTTAAAGTTAATAGGGGATTTGGGGATTGAGAGTTTGAATTAATCTTAGCAGTCAGGTGTAATTTTTGAAATTATACCTAGAAAATCATATCAAGGAGGAGTCATGAAAGGTATTGGCAACAAAATTAAGAATATTCTACTGATTGCTTGTTTAGCGTTGGGTTTTGGGAGCGCGAAATTAGCCTGGGCCGGGGAATCAGATTTAATTATCCCACAACTTTCTTCGGTAAATTTTTTCACTTTTAATGGGCATGCGCTTCTTACCTGGGGAATGCTGATCTGTGTTTTCGGTTTTATTTTCGGTTTTATCCAGTTTATGCAGATTAAAAAAATCAGAGTTCATGCTTCAATGCGTGAGGTTTCTGAAATTATTTATGAAACCTGCAAGACTTACCTGATCGAGCAGGGTAAGTTTATCTTAATTTTGGAATCGATTATCGGGATTTTTATTATCTGCTATTTTGGTTGGTTACGCCATTTCGACGCGGTGAAAGTGATTATTATTCTGGCTGCGAGTTTACTAGGGATCACCGGTAGTTATTTTGTGGCTTGGTTTGGGATGCGGATTAATACTATGGCTAACTCTGGTTGCGCTTTTGCTAGCCTGGAAGGCAAACCTTATCCGGTTTATGCTATTCCTTTAAAAGCCGGGATGAGTATTGGAATGCTTTTGGTAAGTATTGAGTTATTTATCATGCTTTGTATATTGCTTTTTATTGATGTGCGTTATGCGGGCCCGTGTTTTATCGGTTTTGCGATCGGAGAATCGCTGGGTGCTTCGGTTTTAAGGATTGCTGGTGGTATTTTTACTAAGATTGCGGATATTGGTTCAGATCTGATGAAAATCGCTTTTAATATCAAAGAAGATGACGCGCGTAATCCTGGAGTAATCGCGGACTGCACCGGAGATAATGCCGGAGACTCCGTTGGCCCAACCGCGGATGGCTTTGAAACTTATGGGGTAACCGGGGTGGCTTTGATCACTTTTATCCTGGTGGCAGTAAAGGATCCGATTTTTCAGGTGCAGCTTTTGGTTTGGATTTTTTCGATGCGTTTGATTATGATTATTGCGAGCGCCTTGTCTTACTGGATTAACGGTTTTTTTGCTTTTCGCCGTTATAAAGATGCTCAAGAAATGAATTTTGAAGCTCCGCTTTCATCTCTGGTTTGGATTACTTCCGGGGTATCGATTCTGATGACTTTTATTTTTTCCTACCTATTAATTCCGGGATTAGGGGATGGTACATTGTGGTGGAAGTTAGCGACAATCATTACTTGTGGTACGATTGCCGGAGCATTAATTCCCGAGCTGGTTAAAGTTTTTACTTCTACCGAATCAGCTTATGTCCAGAATATTTACCAATTTTCGAAAAAGGGTGGTGCTTCGCTTAATATTCTCGCGGGCTTGACTACTGGAAATTTCAGTGCTTATTGGATGGGGATGACGATCTTAGGTTTAATGGGGATCGCTTACTGGGTCAGTACAGCCGGAATGGCAGCTTACATGATCGGCCCGGCAATTTTTGCTTTTGGCCTGGTGGCTTTCGGATTTTTAGGGATGGGTCCGGTGACAATTGCGGTGGATTCTTACGGCCCGGTGGCGGATAATGCGCAGTCGATTTATGAGCTTTCCATGATTGAACATTTACCGAATATTAAAAATGAGATTAAAGCCGAATACGGGTTTACTCCAGATTTTGAAAAAGCTAAACATAATCTTGAGTCTAATGACGGAGCGGGCAACACCTTTAAGGCGACATCTAAGCCGGTATTGATCGGCACCGCGGTCGTCGGCGCAACAACGATGATTTTTTCCATTATTGCCATTCTCACCAATGGTTTAACACAGCATATTGAAAATATTTCCATACTTTATCCGCCGTTTTTCTTAGGTTTAATTGCAGGAGGGGCAGTAATTTATTGGTTTAGCGGCGCTTCGATGCATGCGGTGACGGTTGGGGCGTATCATGCGGTATCTTTTATTAAAGATAATATTAAGTTGGATAACAATTTGGAAGGTCAGCATAAGGCTTCTTTAGCTGATAGTAAGAAAGTCGTGGAGATCTGCACGAAATTCGCCCAGAAGGGGATGGTTAATATTTTCCTGGCAATACTTTTTAGTACGGTTGCTTTTGCTTGTTTTAACCCGTTCTTTTTTATTGGTTATCTTATTTCTATCGCGATCTTCGGGTTGTTTCAGGCTATTTTTATGGCCAATGCCGGTGGCGCTTGGGATAATGCTAAGAAGCTGGTCGAGGTTACTTATAAAGATCAAAAAGGCACGGCTTTACATGCTGCTACGGTTGTGGGAGATACGGTTGGGGATCCTTTTAAGGATACCTCCTCTGTGGCAATTAATCCGCTGATTAAATTTACGACGCTTTTTGGGTTATTAGCGGTAGAGATTGCGATTGAATTAAGTCAGAAGATGAGTTTAACTTTGGCAGTGATATTTTTTATTTTATCGCTAGTATTTATTTTACGTTCTTTTGGGAGCATGAAGATTCAGGATACCGATTAATTTTATGACTTATGGCGCGGATCATGTGGTAAATTTGATCAGTCAGCTGGGGGATATCGGGGTTTTTGTGGGGATGTTTTTAGAGTCTAGCGTTGTCCCGATTCCTTCAGAGGTCATCATTATCGGCGCTGGCTCAGTGGGGATCTCGTTTTGGTCATTGTTATTATTTGGCGCTTTGGGTGCAACCGCTGGAGCAACGGTTGGTTATGCTTTAGGCCGTTATGCGGCAATGCCGGTGATATTAAAATACGGTAAGTTTATTTTAATCAAACCGCACCATATTGAAAAAGCAGAGAGGTTTGTTAAAAAATACGGGGTTTACAGTGTTTTAATCGGAAGGTTGCTACCGATTGTGCCCTTTAAGGTTTTTTCGATTGCTGCCGGCATTACGAAGATCCCTCTAATACCTTTTATGGTTTGTACTTTAGTCGGAGTTATTCCTCGGATCGCCTTATTAGCGTTATTTGGCGCAAGCATAGTAAGATATACCAAACCGACATTTTTAATTTGTAGCGCGGGAGTTTTGATATTCTTAGCTTATAAGTTAAGTAAAAGATTTTATAAAAGTAGTTAGTGACAAGTGATATTTATATTGATTAAACTTTGGAATATATTATTCAAATTAATTTAAGCTAAAGAGGAGTTTTGATGCAGCTAATTTGTTTTT
>CAIVOB010000025.1 GCA_903907475.1 Candidatus Omnitrophota bacterium | reverse complement strand
CTGATTACCTGCACATCGGCGCAGTTCGCGCGATGCTGGGCAACCCGGTCACCGTCGCATTAACGGCCACGGCCACGATTGATGTCCAACAAGACATCCTCGATCAGCTTAAGTTGCCCAATGCAGAGCGGATCATCACCGGCTTCACGCGCCCTAATCTGGTATTCCATGTGCGACTGACGCCTGACCTGCCCAGTAAGATGCAAGCCATCGTCAAGGACTTGGAGATCGTGACGATCGATGCTAGAGCGCCTTTTGGTAATAATTTGTTACTTCCGGCTGGATTTTTACGTGAGCCTTTAAGCGCTTTGAGACGGGCGGATATCTTTGTTTTAACTCAGGTTCAAACTGAAAGCCAAACAGTTTCATTAATCGCGAGATTGTTGCGTATTAATAAGCGGGCTTTAATTGTTTCTTCATGCCACGAAGCGCAAAGTTTTAGCAGCTTAAATAAACCGCATGAAGTTCTTGATTTGAGTGCTTTCCGCGGCCGTCAAGCGATAATTTTCTCCGGGATTGGCAATCCGCAAGGATTTGAGGATTTAGTGCGCTCACTCGGGGTGAAAGTTACGCACATTTTAAGATTCGCGGATCATTATAATTATACGGCGCAGGATTTGGATAAGATTAAAGAATTGGCGAGTTTAAAAAATACAGATTTATTTATTACAACACAAAAAGACGCGGTTAAGATTTCGCGTTTAGATATTAGTGCTTGTCGGATTTTTGCCTTAAATATTAAATTAAAATTTATAAAAAATGAAGAAGAATTTAATCGCCGATTATTTTAGCTGTTTTATTTTTAAAACCGCTAGTTTTTTTACTGGTTTCTTGCCTTTAACCTGGAGCTTGTTTTTAGGCCGCAGGCTGGGAGATTTGATTTTTGTTTTCGATCTTCGGCATCGTGCAATCGCGGCGGCGAATATTAAAAAATCAGGAGTGACTAATAACAGTCCTCAAGCGATTTTTCGACTCACGCGCCGAACTTATCAAGCTTTCGGGCAGAATTTAGTAGAAATTTCTTTTCTTCCGCGGGTGAATAAACAATATCTTGAAAAATACGTGCAGTTTGAGAATAAACATTATGCGGCTGAAGCTTTCACCAGAGGTAAAGGAGTAATTTTCTTAATTGTGCATGAAGGAAATTGGGAGCTTTCTAATATTATTTGCGCAAACCTTGGTATTCCTTTTGTACTTTTTGTCCGGGATCAGGGATTCCCTAGGCTTAACGCTTTATTAAATACTTATCGTTTGAAACAGGGGGCAAAGATTATTCATAAGCAAGCCGGAGTGCGTCAGTTAATTGAGGTGTTGAAAAATAATCAGTCCATTGGTATGACGACTGATCAGGGGGGTAAAAAAGGCGAACGAGTAGAATTTTTTGGAAAAGCTGCTTCGATGTCTACCGGAGCAATAAGGTTGGCGTTAAAATATGATTGCGCGATTATTCCTATTTATTACACCCGTTTAGGCGGGCCATATACGAAAGTTATTTTGGATCAAATTTTTACCGCGACTAAAGGCGTTGTTGCGCATGATGATTTAAAAGATAATTTACAAAGACTGATCCAGGTTTATGAGAAATACATTCAGCAATATCCGCAAGAGTATCTTTGGAGTTATAAGATTTGGAAGTATAGCGGGAGAAAAGATATTTTAATTCTTTCCGATGGTAAGACGGGGCATTTACGCCAAGCGCAGGGTGTGGCGAAACTCTTGGAGCGTAATTTAGCCGCCCGGGGAATGTGCTCTTGTTTACAGATTCAAGAGGTAAAGTTTAGAAGTAATTTTGCCGGAAGGGTTTTAAATTTAGTTACTTTTTTTAGTGGCAAATATCCGTCTTGGCGTTTGTTGGAATATTTACATTGGGTTTTAACTAAGGAGACTTGGGAAGTTTTAGCGCGAACTAAACCTGACATTATTATTTCCGCCGGTACTAAGCTTAGCGCGGTTAATTATTTGTTGGCGCGACAAAATCAGGCGCGCGCGTTAGTTTTAATGCGGCCGGGAATTTTGGGAACAAAAAGATTTGATCTGGTAATTATTCCGCGGCATGATCGTCCGGGAAAAAGGAAAAATCTTGTCATTACCTCTGGTGCCTTAAATCTTATCGGGGTGGATTATTTAAAAGAAAAATCTGCCCTGCTTTTGGCTTCCGGGTTAATAAAGAATAATTTAGCGCCTTTAAGAATCGGAGTGTTAATTGGGGGCAGTAGTAGAGAATTTTTTATAGACCCTCCCTTGATAAAGCAGGTAATCGACCAAATTAAGATTGCCGCTTTAGGATTGGCTGCGGATATACTTTTAACTACTTCCCGGCGCACGACTAAAGAAACTGAACAAGCGATTAAACAGCAATTGGAAAATTATGCGCCGGTCAAACTTTTAATTTTGGCTGGGGAGAATAACCATCCCGATGTTTTAGGCGGAATATTGGGATTAAGTAATATAATCATCGTTTCGGGGGAAAGTATTTCCATGATTTCAGAAGCGGTTGCCAGCGGTAAATATGTGATTGTTTTTAGCAGCCCGGGTTTAAGCCGGAAACATGAGCGATTTTTAAAAGTTTACGCAGAGCGAAAATATATCTATTTGAGTAGCGTCGGAGAATTAGCTTTTTTAATCCAGAAAGTCTGGCAGGATCAACCTAAGATTAATCTATCGGAGGATAATGCGGTTGTGGCTCAGGCATTAGAAAGTTTAATATGAAAATATTACAGATTCTCCCGGAATTAAATGTGGGCGGAGTGGAAACCGGCACGTTGGATTTAACTAAATATTTAGTGCGCTTAGGCCATCAGGCGGTAGTGGTTTCTTCCGGAGGAGCGCTGGTAAAAGATATTGAAGCTTGTGGGGGTAAGCATTACACACTCCCGGTGCAGAAAAAATCTATTTTTTCGATCTGGAAAGTTATTCCGCAGTTAGCCGAAATTATTAAAAAAGAAGAAATTCAAATTGTGCATGCCCGCTCACGGGTGCCGGCCTGGATCGCTTATTTTGCCTGTCGCCGAACTAATGCGGTATTTATTACTACTTGTCACGGTTATTATAAATTACATCTGTTTAGTTTTGTCATGGGTTGGGCTAAGCGGGTGATTGTTTTAAGTAATGTTATTGCGCGGCATATGATTGATGATTTTGGCGTGCCACATGAACGTATTATACTTGTGCCGCGCAGCGTAGATTTAGAAAAATTTAAATATCTTGACCCGCAGGCGAAAAGAAAAGAAGAATTTAATATCGGGATTATCGGGCGGATTACTCCTTTAAAAGGGCATCTACATTTTATTAAAGCGATGGCTAAAGTTGCCAGGGTCGTTCCGCGGCTCAAAATTTGGATTGTGGGCGACGCTCCGGCATCTAAGGAAGCCTATAAAGAGGAAATCCAGGTTTTAGTGCGCCGGCTGGGGCTTTGGCATTGCACGGAATTTTTAGGCACGCAACGGGATATTCCCGGGATTTTGGCGCATTTGGATTTAGTGGTTTTATCTACCGTTACGCATGAAGCATTCGGCCGCGTAGTGGTTGAAGCTCAGGCAGCGGGAGTCCCGGTGGTCGCGACGCGCGTGGGGGGAGTAATTGATATTATCGAAGACGGAAAGAATGGGTTATTGGTTCCTCCGGCTGATGCCACGAGCATGGCAGAAGCAGCTTTACGTATTTTTAAAGATCCCAAGCTGGCCCGCGAATTAGCTGAGAATGCCTATCTTAAAGTTAAAGAAAAATATAATCTGGAGTTAATGGTTAGAAATACTTTAGAGGTTTATCGTCAGGCTTTGAGTAATTTTAAGATTTTGATTATTAAACTTAGCTCGCTGGGGGATATAATTTTGTCTACTGCCGCTTTAAGGGCGATTCGAGAGAAGTTCCCCAGCCAAAATTATAAGATAAGTTTTTTAGTTTCTCAGGAGTCTAAAGATGTGCTTTTAAGAAGTCCTTATATCGACGATCTTTTAGTTTGTGATTTGAAAAATAATGACCGCACTCCAAAAGGATTATGGTCCATGGGGCGAGTTTTAAGAAAGAAAAATTTTGATTTGGTTATTGACCTTCAGAATAGCCGCTTAAGCCATCTTTTAGCGTATTTAAGCGGTAGCATTAATCGTTATGGTTATGAGAATAAAAAATTATCTTTTTTACTTAATCATCGGATTGCTAATGATAAATCCGGAATTGATCCGGTAACGCATCAATTTAGAATATTAAAAATGCTCGGGATTGATCTTTTAGATAATTCTTTAGAACTTTGGCCCTCGGCGGAGGATGCCCGGAATGTTGAAGATTTGCTCAATGCGCAGTGGCTGAGCCAGACGCAAAAATTAGTGGGAATTAGCATTAGTGCTTCGAAAAGGTGGCAGACGAAACTTTGGCCGAAAGAATATTTGATACGACTTTGCGAGGAATTAGGTTTACGCGATATCCGGGTCGTCATTACCGGCGCAGCGCAAGATCTGGATTTTGCCAATTGGTTAGTGAATCAATTAAAAAATACCAAAGTTATTAATGCTTGCGGAAAGACCAGTATTAATGAATTAGCAGTTTTAATTAAAAAGTGTGATGTTTTTATTTCTGCGGATTCTTCGCCTTTGCATGTTGCTTCGGCACTCGGCACTCCTTTTGTCGCTCTTTTTGGCCCCACCGATGGCCGGCGGCATTTGCCCCCGGGGAAAAATTATATTCTTTTGCATAAAAATTTGAACTGTAGTCCGTGTTATAAAACAAAATGCCGGACTAAACGTTGTATGGCCGCAATTACTCCGGAAGAAGTGTTAGGCGCGATTGAAAAATTATTAAAATGAAAATTCTATTTTTAGCCAACCATCTTAATGCGGGAGGGATTACAAGTTATCTTTTTACTTTAGCGCGCGGTTTAAAGTCAAAAGGGCATGAAGTTTATTTGGCATCTTCCGGGGGAGAGCAATTAGATAAATTTATCGCATCCGGAATCACGCATTTTTTGGTACCTTTAAATACTAAAAATGAAATTAGTTTTAAGTTAGCGCGCTGTTTTTTTAAGCTTAATAAGAAAGTGCAGGAATTAAATATTGACCGAATACATTCTAACAGCCGTACAACTCAGGTTTTGGGTTCACTTCTGAGCCGTCGTGCTCAGAGAACGCATATTTTTACTTGTCATGGATTTTTTAAACCCAAGTGGGGACGAAAAATCTTTCCTTGTTGGGGAGAGGGCATAATCGCAATCAGTCCGCAGGTAAAAGAACACCTGGTAATTGATTTTAAATTAGCACCGTCAAAGATTAACGTGATTAATAATGGCATCGATTTATTAAGTTTCGGAGATTTCTTTGCCCGCACGAAGATGCGCGCTAGCTTTGGTGTTAAAGATGCTCCCCTTATCGGGATTATTGCGCGTCTAAGTGATGTGAAGGGGCATCTATATTTGCTGCGCGCAATGGCCAAAGTTATTTTGCATTATCCGGAGGCGCGGTTATTGATTGTTGGCACGGGCAAAATGAAAGCTAAATTAGATACTGAAATTCAGTCTTTAGGAATAAAAAAGAATGTTATTTTTCAGGACACCGTTAATAACACTCAAGAAATTTTAGCGGCTTTAGATATTTTTGTTTTACCTTCATTGCAGGAAGGTTTAGGTTTAGCATTGATGGAAGCGATGGCCCAAGGATTAGCGGTGGTTGGCTCGGCGGTGGGGGGGATTAAAAATTTAATTCAAAACGAAGTCAATGGTTTGTTGGTGCGCCCCGCTTGTGTGGAGGATTTAAGTACGGCGATTCTGAAACTGCTTGGCGACTCGCTCTTGCGGCAGAATTTAGGAAAACATGCCCGACAATATATTTTAGATCATTTTTCACAAGAGCAAATGGTGTTTGAAACGGAAAGGGTCTATGGCGCGGCCTAAAAGTAGGGAGTTAAAGGCAGAGCGGATTTTAATTTTTAATGTTAATTGGCTGGGGGATGTTTTATTTTCTACCGCTACGATTCGTAATGTGCGGCGTAATTTCCCCAAAAGTTTTATTGCCTGTGTCATTCCTAGCCGGTGTTATCTGGTGCTTAAAAATAACCCCTATTTGGATGAGATTATTATTTTTGATGAAAAGGACAGGCATCAAGGAATTTTGGCAAAATTGAAATTTATTAATTTTTTAAAGCAAAAAAAATTTGATACCGTATTTTTATTGCATCGTTCGTTTAGCCGAGCGCTTATTTGTCGGCTCGCTGGGATTACTAACCGCATTGGGCATTATACGAAAAAAAGAGCCTTTTTATTGACGCAGAAAATTATGCCTCCCCAGAGAGACTCTTTACATCGCATCGATTATTATTTGGATATAATTGAAAAGTCCGGTTTGCGGGTGGAGGACCGGTATTTAGATTTTTTGTTTACACCTGAGGATGAAGAAAAAGTAGAAGAATTCTTGCGCAGTCAGGCGGTAGAAAAAAATGATTTTATCGTGGCGCTTAATCCCGGGGGGAATTGGATGCCTAAGCGCTGGCCGGTGGAATATTGGGCGGAATTAGGAGATAAATTAATTTCTACCATGCAAGCCAAGATAATAATTACCGGGAGCATTGCTGATTTTGTGTTAGCGGGTAAGATTCGGGAAAAAATGCGCCATAAACCGGTAATTGCTTGCGGAGTTTTTAATATTAAGCAATTGGGGGCCTTGGCCAAGAAAGCCGATATTTTCGTCACTGCTGATACCGGTCCTTTGCATATTGCTAATGCCGTGGGAGCGAAAAAAATCATTGCTATCTTTGGGCCAACCGCTAAAGAGGTTACCGGGCCGTATCCGGATACTAATATCGTTATTTTGCGTAAAGATACCGGATGTTTTATTCCTTGCTATAAGGTTAATTGCGCCGATAATCGTTGTATGCAAGCGGTAAGCGCGGAAGATGTTTTGTCGGAAGTCAGAAAAATTATCAAGAAATGAAAATTCT
>CAIVOB010000024.1 GCA_903907475.1 Candidatus Omnitrophota bacterium | reverse complement strand
TGATTTATGATTTGGGAAATAAACAGTGGGATATCCCGAAGTTGCGGGAACTTTTGGAAACTATTTTGCCTCAAAAGACAACTTTTGATAACTATGAGGTGGAGCACGATTTTTCGACGATTGGTAGGCGGATTATGCTTTTGAATGCCCGGCAAATTGAGCGTGTCTTGGGTAAAGAACGGATTATTCTTTTGGCAATTGAAGATATTACTGAGCGTAAAGAGATTGAGAATGGCCTGGAAAAAACGCGTAAGGAATTGGAGATTATTAAAAAATCCGCGGATGATGTTAGTGAATTCGCGGAAAGCGTGATTAATACCGTACGGGAACCTTTAATTTCTTTGGATAAAGATCTCCGGGTGGTGACGGTCAGCCGTTCTTTTTATGAATTTTTTAAGGTCAAGCCGGAAGAAACCCTAGGGCAGTTGATTTATGACTTGGGAAATAAACAGTGGGATATCCCGAAGTTGCGGGAACTTTTGGAAACTATTTTGCCTCAAAAGACAACTTTTGATAACTATGAGGTGGAGCATGATTTCGCGACGATTGGGAAACGAACCATGTTACTTAATGCCCGGCAAATTGAGCGTGTCTTGGGTAAAGAACGGATTATTCTTTTGGCAATCGAAGACATTACCAAGCGTAAAGAGATCGAAGCTGGATTAGAGAAAGCGCATGAAGAGTTGCAGGAGTTGGCGGCGGAGTTAAAACGTACCACTCGGGCAAAATCCGAGTTTTTGGCTAATATGTCGCATGAGCTTAGGACTCCGCTCAACTCTATTAATGGTTTCTCTGAGATATTATGTGATGAGACTTTTGGGTCGCTTAATGAGAAGCAGAAAAAATATGTCGATTATGTTCTAGCAAGCGGAAAACACCTGCTTTTATTGATCAATCAGATTCTTGATATGGCTAAAGTTGAAGCTGGAAAGATGAAGCTGACATTATCTAATTTGCCCATGAAAAGTTTATTAAATGATATTGCGCTGTTGATCGCGGATATGGTGAGCAAAAAAAAGATTGAAATGCTGTTGGAAATAGCGGAAGATTTACCAAATATTGACGGTGACGAGCTCAAAGTTAAAGAAATACTTTACAACTTGCTTTCAAATGCGGTTAAATTTACTCCCGAGGGAGGTAAAATTGGCATGCAGGCGAAAAGAGTTGATTCTAAGATTGAGATAGTAGTTTGGGATACGGGGGTGGGAATTGCCGCGGAAAATATGGGAAAGATTTTTGAAGGGTTTTTTCGTGTCGATACGCCATATTCTCGTGTTACTGAAGGAACGGGGCTTGGTTTACCGCTCTCTAAAAAGTTAGTGGAGTTACATGGTGGAAAGTTTTCTGTAGAGTCAGAGGGGTTAAATAAAGGCACCCGTGTCAGGTTTACTTTACCGATTACATCTAGAAAGGTGGTTTAAAATGAAAAAGCGAGCCTTAATCGTCGATGATAATGCAAATAATCTTTTGCTAGAGAAAGATCTTTTGGAAGTCGCGGGTTTTGAAGTCTTTGTCGCGCAAGATGCTTTTAGCGGAATTGTCATTGCCAGGAAAGAAAAACCGGATATCATTATTATGGATGTGCGGCTTCCGGATATGCGCGGGAGCGAAGCTGCCAGATTATTGCGGCAAGATAAAGAAACCAGCGGTATTCCAATAGTTTTTGTGACTGCATCTGTCATGTCAGAAGACCTCATTGAGATAAAACCTATCACGAATAGCGGGTTTATCGGTAAGCCGATAAATACGCGTACTTTTGTGAAAGAAATTAGTGCTTTGATTAAGGGATAGAGTATGAAAGATAAACCAATAATTTTAGTGGTTGATGACCAGTATCAAAATATTGAACTTCTTGAAGCTTATCTTGTTCCGCAGGGTTATGAAATTGTTAAAGCAAAAAGTGGTGCCGAGGCATTAGAAAAAATTTCTGCTAACGAAATTGACCTCGTTCTTTTAGACGTGATGATGCCCGGGATGTCCGGTATTGAGGTGTTAGAGAAAGTGCGGGCGGATGAAAAAACTAAAGGGATCCCGGTGGTGATGGTCACGGTGTTAAAAGAAACCGAAGATAAGGTGAAGGCGCTTGAGGCAGGATGCGATGATTTTATCTCTAAGCCTTTTGATCGGGTGGAGTTATTAGCCAGAGTGAAGTCGATTCTTAAATTGGGTTATTATTTACGGCAATTAGAGGAAAAGAAAAAATTTAAGGCCGTGGTTGATAAGGTAAGTGATGGCATTGCTATCTGCGGCGGGGATTATTTAATTAAAGATAGTAACGCGGCCCTTTTAAAATATTTAAATATTATCGAACTGAATGGAGTTAATTTGGTAGAAACGCTATTTAAGAATTATGCTGTTTCTATAACTAAAGCCGCGCTTATGGACCTGGCAGTGGAGCATAAAACCTTTGATATTATGCGTCAGAAATCAGAAACGGCCGAGGCATTATATTTGGAGGCGAATGCGGATCTGATAAAAAATTCAAAGGGCGAGCTATTAAGTATTGTTTTTATTCTGCGCGATGTCACTACGTCACGGACGGAAGAGCTTTTAAGCCAGAATACTTTAACGCTTATTGCGCATAAATTGCGCGCTCCTTTGGGAGTGATTAACGGGGAAATGTTACTAATTCAGGATGGGTTACATGGCTCTCTTACTGAGGAGCAAAAAATAGTAATTACTAATGTTTCAAAACAATCCGTTTTGCTGGTGTCAATCGTAGAGGAGCTGCTGGGGTTTACCATTGCCGGCGGCCACGCTTCATGATATATATAGGTAAGCAATTTTAAAACTTATCTCGCCCGAAAAAATCGCCTAAATAAGATAAAATTTGTGAAGAAAGATTGTTTCAAGGTTAAAATACTCTTGATATATTAACCTGGAGAGCTTATAATTAATTTATACAAGTTAAACATATTTTTTGTTTGTTTTATATGAGTTAAGTTTAGTTTTTTAAAATCAGGAGGCTCGTAGATGTTTGAAGATAAGCATCAAAAAATAGCTCCGGTTGCGGTTTTTATTAAAAGATTAATAATCTGCATTGGGCTGGCCATTTCTTTAATTGCCTGTGCTTTGTTTCTTGGGATTGCCGGTTATCATTGGATTGCTGGTTTTAGCTGGGTGGATGCGCTGCTTAATGCCGCGATGATTTTGGGAGGCATGGGGCCGGTGAATCTACTTACTAATACAAGCGCAAAAATTTTTGCTTCATTGTACGCTCTTTTTAGTGGGTTAGTATTTATCGCGGTAATGGGGATAGTTTTTTCTCCGATTGCGCATAGAATGCTGCATAAGTTCCATATTGATGATGACGATCTAAAAAGATAAATCTTAGATGCCTAAAAATACCAATTTATTCCGCACACTTTCCGTTACGATTTTACTTTCCTTAGGATGTATTGCGATTGCTTTTACGATTCAAAATCAAGCGAATCTTTCCGTGAATTCCTGCAGTTATCTTGATCCGATTAGCGTGGATATCTTTGCGACAATCTTTGCGATTTTTTTAATTTGCGAAGGATTCTGGGATATTTTGCGCTATAAGGATTATGTTCTTAAAAGACAATTCACAAAGTCGATTCGGGTTGGTTTAGGATTTGCTATTTTAACCATCCACATTATGCAATTTATCCATAAATAAAGTAGGGAGATCTTAAATGAAAGTATCTTATAGGTACCAGAAGCTTGTGGTAATTTTTTTAATCGGCGGTTGGATTTTTACTGCTTCAGGATGTGCAAAAAATTTAGTTCGTCAGCAAATTTCGCTTCAAGCTTATCCGATTGCAACGGATGTTGTTACAACATTACAACGCACGATTGTTCCTGGAACTAAACCTGCGACTGAGATTCATCTTATGGAGTTGGCCAAGTATCAAGCACTTGGTTATGGGAGCTGGACTTTTGGCGCTCCGCTTGAAGCTTTAAAGCGTACCGATATCATGCCTGCATTTTATAATGATGCTAAAGTGATTAAAAAAGTGAGGCTTTTAAAATTTTTTACGATCAGTGATATCCATATTACGGATAAAGAATCGCCGGCGCAATTAATTTATTTACAGCGTTTACATCCCACTTTGTCCGTTGGTGCTTCGGTATATTCAGGAATTATGTTGTTCACAACTCAAGTTTTGGACGCCGCGGTGCAAACAATAAACGCGCTGCATAAAAAAGAGTCGTTTGATTTCGGTATTTCCCTGGGGGATACCTGTAACAGTACGCAGTACAACGAACTCCGATGGTATATTGATGTTTTGGATGGGAAGGTTATTATTCCAAGTTCCGGAGCGCATCTTGGAGCCGGGAACATTGATTATCAGAGATCGTTTCAAGCGGTTGGGCTGGATAAAACTATTCCTTGGTATCAAACACTTGGTAACCATGATCACTTTTGGATGGGCTCATTACCGGTAAACGATTTTTTGCGCCAGTCTTATGTCAGCGATACTGTTTTAGCCACGGGAGACCTGCTTAGCAATCCGACAAAAATAAATACTCCAGATTATTATATGGGCGTGCTTGACGGGACGACTATTTATGGTGATATTAAATTCGCCGGTCCGGTGGTAGATTTTAAGCATCCTCCGAGAATTGTAGCTGATCCCAATCGGCGTTCACTTAAGAGAGATGCGTGGATCAAGGAATTTTTTAACACCTCAACCAAGCCAGTTGGGCATGGTTTTAATTTGACTAAAGCTAATAATGGTTTTGCTTGCTATAGTTTTATACCCAAGTCAACCGTGCCGCTTAAAGTTATTGTACTCGACGATACTCAAAGAGAAGATGATGGTTCAGCCGATATTCACGGCCATGGTTTTCTTGACCAGGCGCGCTGGGATTGGCTAAAAAAAGAACTTGCTGACGGTGATGCTGCCGGTGAGCTGATGATTATTGCTGCTCATATACCGCTCGATGTCGAAGTGACCGCGCCAAATTCCGAAATGGGTTGGTGGACAGATCCTAAAAATGCGGTTACCTTGTTGGATTTAGTTACCGAGTTGCAAAGCCATCCGAATTTGTTATTATGGGTTTCGGGCCACCGTCATTTAAATACGGTGAAAGCATTTATATCGCCTGATCCGGTCAATGCTCCGGAAAAAGGTTTTTGGCAGGTAGAAACTTCATCATTAAGAGATTTTCCGCAGCAGTTTCGAATTTTCCAGATTTATCTCAATAGTGATAATACAATTTCTATTCTTACAACTAATGTTGATCCGGCAGTTAAAGCGGGGTCGCTAGCGGCCAGGTCGCGTTCCTATGCTATTGCAACAGAACAAATTGTTGGCGCTGATATATACAATTTTAATCCTACTCATGATTCAACGATAAAGCCGATGCCTACTGCCTCGTATAATGCGGAGTTGTTCAAGCAGTTGACTCCGGCAATGCAGAAAAAATTAAAAACCATGAGGCTATAAGTATACACTGTCTACGGAGAGAATATTCTTGATATATTGAAAGAATGCGTTTATAATTAGGATCATAAATTAACGAGGGTTAATGACAATGTTAAAGAAAATTAGAATAATTTTACCGGTATTATGGTGTTTGTTTTATTCTCAGGCGTTAGCCGCGGACGCAACACCCGGACAACAGCCGGGAGCTCAGGCCGAGCGTTATAAATATGATGTCGAAAAAGAGAAGCAAAGATTAGAGTATAAAAAATCCAAAGCTCCAGATATAAAGTTAGAACAAGAAAAAGCCCAACCCGTTAGTGGCGGAGCGACGTTTGTTTTAAAAGAAGTGGTGGTCACTGATTCTACTGTTTTTAAAGCACAGGATTTCCAACCGCTTTATAACGCCTATATTAATCAAAAAGTTACATTTCAGGATATGCAGTTGGTTTGTGGAAAGATTGAAGCAAAGTATAAGGAAAAGGGATACTTCACAACTTCAGTGTATATTCCGGAACAGGATATAAAGAATGGAGTAATTGAAATTCGGATTGCCGAAGGAAAGATGGGGCAATTAAATATTGAAGGGAATAAATGGTTCTCGGAAGATCTTATCGCTAAGTTTTTACACCTTAAAAAAGATGAAATTTTAAATGTTAAATCACTTGCCAGGGATGTTTTGCGGATTAATAAGAATCCGGATTTAGAAATAAAAGCGGTTATTTCTAAAGGCAAGGAACCACAGACTTCGGATATTGCGTTTAAGGTTGATGGCAAGTTTCCTTGGCACGCGGGTTTTACCGAAGATAATCGTGGGTCACGTTTAACGGGAAAATATCGTTCGATGTTTTCGGTGCGCAGTTCTAATCTCTCCGGTTTGGGAGATACGGTTTTTGTGAATTATCTTTATACCGGAAATTCTGCCGCGGAATCGGTAAGCTACAGTGTTCCTTTAGGGACATATGGCACAAAATTTGGCATTGATGTTACTAATTTTGGTATGAAATTAGGCGCGGAATATAAAGATTTTGATATTACCGGTTCCACGCAAATATATTCGCCGCATTTTTCTTGGGAGCTGGCATTAACTGAAAATTTTGAAGCTTATGCTGACTTGGGGCTTGATATTAAATCGATCAAGAAAAAGCAAGCCCGAGATATCACAACTAATGATCAATT
>CAIVOB010000023.1 GCA_903907475.1 Candidatus Omnitrophota bacterium | reverse complement strand
CCGGATCTTGGTGGAGAAGATAAATCACCGCTTGATTGCCAGAATGCCTTTTTTTATAGTAGTTCCTTTTAATTAATTCTTGAATTAAATTAAAACCTTTAGGCACTGCCACTGACATTCTAGGAAAATTTTGCGGCACCAAAGTTTCTACGTACTCTTTATCAATTTGGGGCCGGAAAATATTTTCCTCCGGCTGCAGGCAAAGGATAGGAATACTTTTACAATCCCCAATTCCGAAAGAAATATACTGCCTAAGAATATTGGGGCCGGCGAACTTCACCACAAAAGCAACGGCCAGAACCAGTATAATAATATTAATAAGATATTTAGTAAATCTTTTAAATTTCATTAATTTTCTTAAACTCCTCATCTTTAATGCTAAAAGAATTTTCTGGTGCGGGAAATTTTTCTGTGAGGACATCATTTTTAAAATCTTCCACTGCTTTTAAAATTAACAACGCCAAATGCGCATATTTTTTAGCAAATTTCGGAGTATGCCCCGGATTTAACCCTAAAAGGTCGTTAATTACCAGGACCTGGCCATCACAATGGATTCCGGCGCCGATTCCAATGGTGGGAATCTTTAATTTTCGCGTGATTAACGCGGAGATTTTTTCCGGAATGCATTCTAAAACAATCGCAAAACAACCTTGAGCTTCTAGTGCTAAAGCGGCGTCAATTAAACGCTGCGCGGTGAGCGCATCTTTACCTTGGCAAACGTAGCCGCCGATTTTATCGGCGGTTTGGGGGGTTAGTCCGATATGTCCCATCACCGGAATTCCGGCGTGTACTAATTGCTGCGTTACTTCCAAACAATGCTCGAACCATTCTAATTTTACCCCTTGCGCTCTTGCTCCCGTAATAAATCTTTGGGCGTTTACTAATGCCTGAGTAGGATCTGTTTGGTAAGCGCTGTAAGGCATATCGGCGATGACAATGGTGTTTTTAACGGCGCCTGTGACGGCACAAGTATGATGCAGCATTTCCGTCATGCCCACTTTAGTGGTGGAATCTAATCCTAAAACCACATTCGCTAAAGAATCACCCACTAAGATGATATCAATTCCCGCCTGCTCTACTAAAAGCGCGGTCGGGTAATCATAGGCCGTGAGGACCGTAATTTTACGTTTATTTTTTAACGCTTGAATCTCGGGGATTGTAATTTTAGTTGTCCTTTTTAACTTTTTAAGAAATGTTTTTGTAAAAAGCTTAATAACGGCGAAACGATCAGCATGAGCGTAAGAGCAATCAGTACTACCGTTGTTAGCCAACCGACGCTATTTTGAAAATTATTATTGGTGTATTTGCCCATAATTTTTTTGTTATTTACCATGGTTACCATTGAGATGAGCACGACCGGAAGAAGCATGGCGTTAATTATCTGCGACCAAATTGTAATCGCAATGAGCGGTGCATTGGGGATAAGAATTATAATCATGGAAATTAAAATAATAAATGTGAAAAGCGCGTAAAATTGCGGAGCTTCGTTAATTTTTTTATTGATTCCCGCTTCAAAACCAAAAGCTTCACAAACATAGAATGCTGTCGCCAAAGGCAAAATTGTGGCTGAAAACACTGAAGCGACAAATAATCCAAAAGCAAAAAGCTGGGAAGCAAAAATTCCGGCAAAAGGTTTTAAAGATATCGCCGCATCTTTGGCTTCATTGATCACGATCCCATTTTGATGCAGGGTTGCGGCGCAGGCGACAATAATAAAGAATGCCACTACGATTGTGGCAATACAGCCGATAATCACATCGGCGATGACAAATTTGTAATCTTCGATCTTGATACGTTTTTCAATTACTGCCGATTGCATATAAAATTGCATCCAGGGGGCAATGGTTGTTCCGACAATACCTAAAACCATTGCCAAGTAATCTTTATTTATCCGCATATCCGGTTTAATAAAAGCGGTACCGATTTGTTGCCAATCCGGTTTGGCTAATATCGCGGAAACAACGTAGGATAATAAACAAAAACTAAAAAGTAAAAATATCCTTTCCGTCGTTTTATAGTTTCCTTTTACCACTAAGATCCAGACAACGATTGCCGTTAAAGGCACGGAAAGATATTTACTAATTCCAAAGATATCCATACTGCCGGCGATACCGGCAAATTCCGTAGCGGTGTTACCGATGTCTGCGGCAAGTAAACCTAAAAAAATAAAAAATGTAATTTTTACTCCAAAGTTTTCGCGAATTAAATCTGCCAGCCCTTTTCCGGTAACAATACCCATGCGGGCATTCATTTCTTGAACTACCGCTAAAATTATAAATGATGGGATAAGCGTCCATAAAAGCTTATAACCGAAAACTGCTCCGGCCACCGAATAAGTAGTAATTCCTCCGGCATCATTATCGACGCTACCGGTAACAATTCCCGGGCCCAGAATCGCCAGAAAGATGATCAGATTCCTAATTAGTGGTTTTTCTTTTATTTTGTCCCAAATTTTCATGATGTCTGTTCCGTTTCTTTACGGATCTGGTGGAATACCGATTCAAAAGCGTCTTTCATGGTAATGATGCCTTGAATTTTTCCTAACTTATCAATT
>CAIVOB010000022.1 GCA_903907475.1 Candidatus Omnitrophota bacterium | reverse complement strand
GTCCCGGAAATGAAGAATCTGCAGCTGCCAATAAGAGAACAGGGGATGCCGATGGTCAGCAGCCGGGATTATCTTATTAACGTTGATATGAATAAATTCAGCAAAAAGAATTAATTTATGGTATATTTTGGTAGAAAGTAAATATTGATACAGGTGAGAAAAAATGGAGGTCAGTAATGAGTAGATTCTTAACGAAGTTTTTAAGTGGTTTAATTGCTGTGGTTTTATTTTCCTCTTTCGCTTATGCCGCGGAAGAGTTAACGATTACTACTTATTATCCTTCTCCGTTTGGTAGTTATCAGAAATTAAAAACTAAACAATTAGATTTTGCTACCATGACAACGGTTCAGGCAAATGCATATTTTGTTGGGGCTAACGCTCCAGTGCATGGCACTACTTATTTTGATTCTACTCTTAGTTGTATACGTTATTGGGCGATTGATACTGTTAATTCTCCGGTTAAATTTGCTCCTCAATGGCGTTGTGCCGGAAAACCACCGGCAAGATCACTGGGTACTTATGTTCTATCATCGGATTTTGCTGGCGGTGTGCAGCCGGGAATTGCTTGGTCTAATGTCGGTAATCCAGATAGCCATCAACGATTTGCGTTGGGCACTGTAGGGCGTTCTGCGATTCAAATTGATTGGAATCAATCTTATCAAGTTGATGGCGTTGAATCGGTTTATGGCAAAGTTAAATTAATGGTTGCTACTGGTACCGCAGCCGCTCCTACGGGAGTTTGGAGAAATGTGATTATGGGTGATGAAGTTATGGATAGTTCTCCTCCGGATGTAACTTGGGGAGGTGTTTTTGATTGTTTTCTGGATAATTTATTTTGTAATTTATATAATACTTTTCCAGTTATTTTGGATGGTCTAAAAGGGTATTGTTTGTCTACTTGTCCTATGAACGGTTGGACTGTGGCTTATTATATTTCTACGATGTTTAATCGGACTGGCAGTATGGAAACAGTTGATGTTTCCAGTTCCACTGTTTTTAATATACCTCAAGCAGATTACTTATGGGTGAAAATGTTGGGTAGGAGAAGTGTTATAACCCATCCTCCGGCTATTTATGATAAACTTTATTTTAGGGTGCTGCCAGCTACAAATTATGAAGTTTTCTTGATAGACGTCAATAATTAAAATTTAAAGTTATTCTTTCGTTAAGCTGGCGATATCAGATTTGGTGATGTAATTAGTATTCCAGCGGTCGCCTTTGCTTTCATCAGATTGTAAATTACAAATTAATTGCAATTTAAAAGGCCCGGTGCTTTTGTTCATTGCCAACAACTTTTCGGGAAAGATAATTTCAAATTTGTTCTCGCCGGCCACTAAATGTGGTTGGATATAGCTACTTTCATTGCCACTAGTTTTATTGGGGTCATCTTGAGGGTCAAAAAGAGTTGCCCGGATAAAATAGTCCCCCGCTTGGTAAATATTAATTCTGCCCGAGATTTTTAGATTGCCGTCAGCGGTAAGTTCATCATTCAAGCAATCCTGAATAAATTGTACGGTGCTTCCTATATATTGCGCTTTGCGGTATTTTTGGCCTGCCTGCCATTGTTTTTCCAGTATTTTCCCATTAGCGTCGCCAATTGTGAGGATAAAAGCTGAAGGTGGTAAATATTGCCACCAGGGCACATTGGTTAAATCTAGCTTGCCGGTGAAGTTGTAGGTTCCGGATTCTAGGGCTTTTTCTACCTTGATGGTTTGAATTTCCTGTTTTCCTTCGTTAAATAATGATCCACAGATAAGATAATTGCCGCTTTGGGTGAGAGTGATGTCTGCCTTGAAGGTTAAAGCCTTAATAAGTCCAAGGGGATCTCTTTCTGGATTTGTAGCGCTAAGTGTATTGATTCGCGCCGGCCCTTCAGGATAAGCCGAAACTTGTGTCAACGTAATTGCGCCTTTTAAACTATTCTTAATGAAAAAATTTTGTGTCAGTACTTGAATCGGGTTATCTGTTCGCGCTAAGCGGTAGAGAATCTTGAGCCGATAAATACCTTCCGGAGGAAGGAGATAATAGCCGTTGCGGTAGATTCGCGGCTCCCAGTCTAGATTACTTGCTTGTTGAGGTTTAATTTCTTGAGGTAGGTACTCCTTATCATCATAGCAATCTGAAGGTAAGCAATTAAATTGGTGTTCAACTACCTGCCAGGCGCCTTGGGTGTCTTTTTGTTCAAAGATTAAATCATCGCCTCCGAGCGCAGAAAGAATAGGGAGAGAGGAGTTATTAGCTAGAGTAATTATTATTTTCTGAAATGATTCATAAGAATCCTTATCTATACTGGCAGTTACTTGTTCACGAGCATAGACATTATTGCACAAGAGGATGGTGGATAATAAGAGCAGCGCAATAATCTTTTTCGTGGGCATTTCTTCTCCTTTTTTACATTTTACTTGGTGAACATTTATAAAGCAAGTTATATCTACGGTAATGAATTTGTAGTTTTTCCGCTCAGCGTCGGTTTTACCTTAAAGCATCAATAAGTGGGCACGCCAATGATCTTTCGTCTTTTCGGTGGCTGCTGAACTCGTCCATCCCGCTCTAGCGGGAAGGACTCAAACAGCATCGCCATCCCGAGATTGCCGTCCATGCGGACGGCCTCGGGATACTCGAAAATACTCAAGCTCCATTGGCTAAAACCGACATTCGCGTAAAAACCACAAATTGCATTACCGTGTAAGCTAACTTTAGAAAAATTTTAATCTACGGGTGACACGGAGGCGGGTCCCCTGTCGCGCGCAGCCATAAGCGAGCACGACAGGGTGCCGCAGTGGCAAGACCCGGAAAGTAAAATTTTTCCTCACAAGACAGGACCAGTTAACTGAAAATACATTGGAGTAGCGAGGCTCGGATGATCGAAGCATTTTTATGGCAAGTAAGTCTGAGTAAGTTTAGATAAAAAAAACCTTGACAAACTAAGTTGATTATGTTTTAATTAAATCCGTAGTAGTTTATCACTAATTGGGGCTGAAAAAGCAAAAAAGAAAATTATGTCAAGACTGATTGATATTGATGAATTAGCGGATTACTTAAAGTTAAAGAAGCAGACGATCTACAACTGGCTGAACCAGAAGAAGATTTCTGGGATTAAGGTTGGAGGAGTCTGGAGGTTTGATCGTAAGGATATTGATAATTGGCTTATCACTAAGAAGAGTAAAATCACTTCCGGAGACCAGCCATGAACGCTTTAGGGATCTATTTCGGGATTAAGGATATTAACCTGGTAGAGGCCAGCGGAAAAAAAATCATCAACAACATCCGCCTGCCGCATCCGAGCGCTGCTTTGTCGGAGCTTGAAGAGAAGGTTCCCGGAGATGTGAAGATGGTCGTGCTCTTAAAAGATGCTCTGCGCACCTACCGCATTAATGCTCAGGAAGCGGTTTTTTGTGTTTCCGGCCAGGATATGGTCATCCGGACTTTTGAAATTCCCGCTTTGCCGCATAACGAGCTCAAAGGTGCGATTAACTTTGAGGTTAAAAAATACATTCCTTTTAAGATTGAGGATTTGGATTACGATTTTCAGGTCCTGCCTAATGCCAAGAATAAAACCAATTTAGTGCTTTTTGTGGGGATTAAGAAAGAGATTCTAAATAGTTACGTCGCGATTGCCAAACAATTAAACTTAAAAGTCGATGCTTTAGAGTATTCGGCTTTTAGTATGTTACGTTTCTTAAAATTAACCGGCGCCAGTGATTCCGGGGTCATCGCTAATTTAAATTTTGATTTAAACAGTGAAGATGAGGCGAATTTCACGGTTTTTGAAAATGGTTTTCCGCTTTTTAGCCGGGATATTGTTTTAGAAGCGGCTCCGGCAGAGTTTGAAGAACTGGCTCAAAGCGGCCGTGCTCAAAAACAGGACAAACTTAAAAATGAAATTCGGGTTTCTTTAGATTATTATAAGCGTAAATTTCCGGATAAGAATATTAAGAATATTTTTGTGATCTCTGACCTCGATAGCCGTCAGGAGCTGGAAGGGTTCTTTGCGGAAGCGGGTTTGGCGGCTAAATTCGTGAACACTCAAAAAGCTTTCGGTAAAGCGGTGGTTTATTCCTCGGTCTTTGCGAAAAGTTTTTCTGCCGCGCTCTTTAAAGCTAGTGCCTTAAAGATTAAAATTAATTTAGTAGGGGCGAAGCTTAAAGCTGCCAAGGTTGTCGCCAGCGGAGTAAATGTTAACCCATTGGCTTTCTTAGAAGATTTTAGGTTGGATTTTAGATTTATTTTTTTAGGGATTGTCATTTGTGCTCTGGTTTTTGGTTACCGTTTAATTCGTACTCAGCCTTTGCAGGAGGAGCTTTCCGGGATTAAAAATAAACGTATTAAAATTAACACCGTTCTTACCGATGATAGCTACGAGAGCTTGAATGCTTTAGACGCTAAAGATAAAAAGAAGATTCAGGTTTTAGATGCTTTAGTAAAAAATCAGCTTTACGCGACTTATCCTTTAAGTATTGTGCCGCGGGCGATTCCGGAAGGAGTTTGGTTAAGCCGGCTTGATTTTAATCAAAAACCGGGCGGGGTTTTAGAGTTAATGCTGCAAGGGCAGGCTTATTTGGCAGACAGCCAACAGGAGTTTGAAGCGGTGAATACTTTCTTAAACAATTTAAAGAACGAACCGGATTTTTTAAAGTATTTTTCTAAACTGGCGATTGATTCTTTGGATCGCGGTATGGTGCAGGGAAAAAGCGTGGCGGTATTTACGATTTCCTGCAAGAGTGCGGGGGAGAAAAAATAGCATGGATAAATTTGAGTTTTTTAGCAAAAATAAAAATCAAATTGTTAATTTAGGGATTATTATTTTGGCTTTATTTATTGCTTTTCGGCTTTATCAATCCGCGCAGCTTGAGATTAATGCTTTAAATCAGCAAAAACAGGATGAGTTAAAGAAGAATGATATGACGCAGAGTATCGCAGGTTTAGAAGATACTCTGGAAGGTTATCGAAAAGTTTTTGTGAAAAAAGATGTCAGTTCGGTGATGGATAAGGTTTCTGGGATTGCCAAAAATTATGATGTCAAAGTTGTTTCCATTAAGCCCGGCCGGGAAGAGAATTTTGAGAATTATTTAAAATCTTCATTTACGATTGTAATCAATATCCCAAGCTATCATGCTTTGGGGGAATTTATCAGCCAAATCGAAAGTCAAAAAGATATTTTTTTAGTAGATGCGGTAAGCGTTGATGCTAGCGGCATTGATCAAAGCCGGAATATCGCGGGAATGAATTTTAACGTCAATTTAACTTTAAGCACTATTTCTTACCTTTAAAGATGATAAGACACGGGCGAAAAATAATTTTCGGGATTTTTCTTTTCACGCTGATAGCTTATCCTTTTGCTGTTTCTTGGGCAATGACTAAAGCTGAAGAGCTCCTCAGCGAGTCGGGTAAAAAAGAGCTGGTGATTGAACGTCCGACGGTAGTTTATGAATCGCAGCAGTTACGCGATCCTTTTCGGACTTTAATCCTCCCAAAAGTTGATGCTCCGGTGGTCGTGGCGCAAGATGAAGAACCACTGCCGGATTTAAGTAAATTTGTGGTCCAGGGAATCATTTGGGGCGGGAGGATTCCTCAAGCGCTGATTAATAAACAGGTTTATACCGTCGGTGATACTTTAGATGGTGGAGAAATTGTGAGTATTAATAAAGATGAAATTGTTTTAAGATTTTCCGGAAGAGTAGTGAGCCTACTTGCTCCAGGAGCGGGAGCTGCTACTGCATCGGCCAATAATAATGCGCCAGTTGGGACTGCTGCTCCGGTGGCCAGGTTTCCTCAGGGGAATAAGCCTGAACCGGGAACTATCCCGATGGTTAATTTACGTTAATAAGAGGAGGATTAGAATGAAAAAGACATTTATTACTTTAGGAGTGCTAGTTTTTTTAATGGCGGTATTTTTTATCCCGCGTCTTAATGCTCAAGGTTTACCGGATTTAGGCGATACCGAGCGCACGATCTCCATGGATTTCCAGGATGCGAGCTTGAAAAATATTCTCAAAGCTTTGTCTATCCAGGCGGAATTAAATTTTATCGCCTCTGAAGCCGTTCAAGACCGCACGGTGACGCTTTATCTGGACAAAGTGCCTTTAAGCGAGGCGATGAATAAGATTTTTAGTGCTAATAATTTAACTTATGAATTAGATAAAAAAGCCAATATTTTTATCGTTAAAGATTGGGGCAAGATGGAAGCCGAAACCGTGACCCAGGTTTTTTATTTAAGGCACGCTTCGGTATCTTCCAGTTCGATTAAAGAAGAAATGTCAAATCAGCTCAGAAATGCCGCTGATTTTACAGTTGGTAGTGGTTCTAGCGGTGGATCTTCTAGTTCTAGCGCTTCTAGCAGTAGCGGCGGGAGTGAGAGCGGTAAATGGAAATCTGCTGAAGAAAGCGGAATTACCGCGACGGTTAAGAAGTTACTTTCCGCTACCGGTTCGGTGATTGAAGATTATAGGACCAATAGTTTAATTGTTACTGATAGTCCGGCGAAGATGGAGGTGATTAAGAAGGTGATTGCTTCTTTAGACGTGCCTTCCACGCAGGTGCTTTTAGAAGTGGAAATGTTAGACGTGAGTAAAAATGCGGTTGATGCTTTAGGTTTTGATTTCGGCTCTACTCCGCTGACCGCGATTATTACCGGGGCGACGGCGGCCACGGGATTTCCTTATGGCAGTATTGCCAAGCTTTTTAATAAAGGGTTAGGGAATCTTTCCATTAATCCTACAGGCAGTGAATATGATATAAAGTTAGATTTTTTAAGAACGCAGGTGGATACAAAATTTTTAGCCCGGCCGAAAATCTTAACCTTGAATAATGAAACTGCCGAGGTGCGCATCGCGACCAATGAATCAATCGGCGTGATTACGACTACTTCTTCTGCTGGAGGCTCAAGCGGTGAAATTACCTCTGAAGCTGAGCGTACGGAAACCGGTGTCATCTTAAGGGTTACTCCGCAGATCGATCTTGAAAGCGGCCAGATTACAATGTTTGTTTATCCTAAAGTAGCCGAAGCGGTGACCGGTAATACTTTTACCAGTGCCGGCCAAGATTATACCTTCCGTGATCCGGAAGAGCGCAGTACTAAATCCGTGGTGCGGATTAAAGACGGGGAGACGGTGGTCCTGGGCGGATTGATTCGTGATGAAGTTACCGCGAATACGAGTAAGCTTCCGTTCTTAGGAGATATTCCGGTGCTAGGAATGTTTTTTCGGCATAAAGGCGGCACGGCTTCTTCTCCGGAAAAGAATAAACAGCGGGAGCTCTTAATCTTTATTACCCCGCGGATTATAAAGGATAAAGTTGAACCGAAAGTCCCGGAAATGAAGAATCTGCAGCTGCCAATAAGAGAACAGGGGATGCCGATGGTCAGCAGCCGGGATTATCTTATTAACGTTGATATGAATAAATTCAGCAAAAAGAATTAATTTATGGTAAAAGAAAAGTATCTTAGATTAGGTGAATTGCTTATTCGCGAAGGTTTGATTACTGCCAACCAGCTTGAGAAAGTTATTGTCGTGCAAAGGCAGGAGGGTGGCCGTCTGGGCGAGATCCTCGTGAAAATGGGGATGATTCAAGAAGATCAGATGGTTGCGGTCTTGGGTAAGCAGCTGAATATGCCTTATTTTTCATTAGGGACCGGAATGCTTAAGCCTGCGATTGAGCAGGGATTAGAACAGCTTATTCCTCAAGAGTTTGCTTTGAAAAATGCCGTGCTACCACTTTCGCGTACTTTGCGCTCATTAACTGTAGCGATGGCGGATCCCTTAGACCTTATTTTAATTGATAACCTGAGAAAACTTACCGGTTGTGAAATTAATCCGATTATTGCCACGCGTCCGGATATTACGAAAGCGACACAGGAGTTTTATGGTAAATCCGCGATGTTGCAAAATGCGGTCGATTCGAGTTATGATATTAATGTTTCTATTACTCAGGGCCAGGAAGATAACGGTCAAGAGTTGAGTTTAGATAAGCTCATTGCCCGTTCGGAAGAAGCTCCGGTGGTAAAATTAGTGGATTTAATTATTCGTCAAGCGATTGATGAGCGGGCTTCCGACATTCATATTGAACCTTTTAAGGATCGCATCTCTTTGCGCTATCGGATTGACGGTAAACTTTACGAAATACCCCCTCCGGTAAAGCATTTGCATTTACCGATTGTTTCCCGAGTAAAAATTTTAGCGAAGTTAGATATCGCAGAAAAAAGATTACCTCAGGATGGGGCAATCTTGGTGCGCATTGATGAACGGCCGATTGATATCCGTGTTTCAATTATTCCGACGATTTACGGGGAGAAGGCAGTTTTGAGAATTCTGGATCGGGGTGGCACAACCTTAAACTTAAGTTCTATGGGTTTTGACGCCAAACAATTAGAACAGGTGCGCAAAGCGATTTTTTCTCCCTATGGTTTAGTTTTTATTACCGGCCCTACTGGAAGCGGAAAATCAACTTCGCTTTACGCGATTTTAAATGAGATTAAAAGCCCGGATAAAAATATTGTTACGGTTGAAGATCCGGTGGAATATAAAATGGATGGGATTAATCAGGTGCAGATTAAACCGGAGGTGGGTTTGACTTTTGCGGCAGCATTGCGCAGTTTCTTGCGCCAAGATCCGGATATTATGCTCGTCGGTGAGGTGCGCGACTTAGAAACCGCGCAGATTTGTATTCGTTCCGCTTTGACCGGGCATTTAGTTTTAAGTACTTTACATACTAATGACGCTCCGACTTGCGTCAGCCGTTTAATGGATATTGGAATTGAGCCGTATATGCTGGCTCCGTCTTTATTAATTGTTATCGCGCAAAGATTGGTACGTAAGTTATGTCCAGATTGTAAAGAGGCCTATGAGCCTACGGCAGCGCAGCTTAAGGGTGCTAGCGTTAAAGCGGAGTTAATTTATCGGCCTAAAGGTTGCGCCAAATGTAATAATGCCGGATATAAAGGAAGAACTTGTATTGTTGAGGTGATGCCCATAACTTTAGAAATTCAGGATATGATTAATCAGCGTGCGACAGCGCAAAAGATCCGGGATGCTGCCCGCGCGGCGGGAATGCAAACACTTTACGAGTCCGGGATTAAAAAAGTGGAAAGCGGTATTACTTCACTTGAGGAGATTCTCTCTACAACTTTAGGAGTTGAATAATGGGGAAGTATTATTATATTGCGCGTAATCGGGCCGGGGGAAAAGAAACCGGATCTGAAGAGGGTTTTAATCAGGAGGATGTAGTAAGCAAGATTCAAGTTAAGGGGTTAACGGTTGTGAGCGTCATTCCTGAAAGTTTTGATGCGGCGCAGCTTTTAAATGCGAAACATGTCACTAAAGTTAAATTTCAGCCTAAACATAGTCGCGTGACTGGTGATGACCTGACTTTATTTTGCCGGCAGCTGTCAACATTACTCGGTGCGGGTGTCACAATTTTAAAAAGTTTAAATATTATTTCGCAACAAGTTGCCAGTCAAAAACTTTATTTGGTAATTATCGATTTAAATAAGCGTATGGAGGCGGGCTTAAGTTTTCATGAAGCGCTTGCTTTGCATCCGAGAATATTCTCCGATCTTTGGATTAATTTGGTGGAAAGCGGGGAGGCGAGCGGAAATTTAGCGGTGGTTTTAGGCCGTTTGGCGACCTATTTAGAGCGGGATGCCGCTTTTAAAGCGAAAGTGGTTTCGGCATTAATTTATCCCATAATTTTAACCGTGGCGGGTTTAGGAGCGCTTTTGTTTTTATCGATAAAAATTATTCCCACCTTTGCTGAAATTTTTAAAGGATTTAATATTGAGCTGCCGATGTTGACGCAGATTTTGGTGGGGGTAAGTAATTTCTTAAGAAAAAATCTGTTGTTTTTATCTTTAGTGGTCGGGGCCGGAATTTTTACTTTTAATAAGTATGTCCGAACTAAAGAAGGGCGGCGGAATTTTGAAAAATTTAAATTTAAATTGCCGGTTTTTGGAGATTTTTTTAAAGCGTTGATTGTGGAAAGGTTCTCTTCGGATATGTCCACGCTTTTAGAGTCTGGCGTACCGATTCTTTATTCTTTAGAAGTCGCTGAACGTACGGTGGATAATTCGGTAATGGCTGATATTGTGCGTAAGGTCAAAGAGGATGTACGGGAGGGTAAACCTTTACGTGAGCCACTAGAAAGAAGCGGATTTTTTGAACCGATGGTGGTACAGATGGTGAGTATTGGTGAGGAGATTGGGGAATTGCCGCAAATGTTTAAAAAGATTAATATTTTTTATCAGGAACTTTGTGAGACTTTTCTCGCGCGTTTTGTGGCGATGTTTGAACCGATCATTTTGGTTTTTATTGGTTCGATTATCGGGATTATGGTCGTGGGGATGTTTTTACCGATCTTTAAAATTTCCCAAATCGGATCTTAATGCTATACTTTCTTAAAATAAGCGTATATTGACAAGCAGGATTTTAAGAGGTATACTTTCTCATATGATATATTATTAACTAACAAAGGAGGAATAAGATGCGCAAAGGGTTTACGTTAATCGAGTTAATTATTGTTATCATCATCGTAGGGATTTTAGGATCGATTGCGTTTACGCAATATACTAAAACAATCGAGAAGTCTCGAGGCGCAGAAGCAAAAGCAATACTTGGTACTTTAAGAAGCACAGATGCTGCTTATTATTTTGAATATGCTACTTTTGGTGATGTACCTAATTTAGCTGTTGGTGCACAGACGGCTTGTACTGAGGGGACGCATTATTTTACTTATGCTTGTACCACTGGTACAGCTGGAGGGACTTGTACTGCTACGCGTTGTACATCTAATGGTAAGAGTCCGGCTTTTACAACTGCATATACTAAAAGTTTAACTCAAGCTGGTGTTTGGGATGGAACGCCAGGTTATTAAAATTTAAAGGATCTGAGCTAAAATGCCGACTAACAAAGGTTTCACTATGATGGAATTATTAGTGATAATCGTTGTCGTCGGCATTTTAGCGTCTGTTGCGTTACCGCAATTAGAGGGTTTAAAAGAACGGCAGTTAGATAATATGGTGAAAAAAAATTTGGAAATAATTAAGGTGGCGCAATCAAGCTATAAAATGGAAGGCAAAACTCCGGCTGCCGCTACGGGTTATTATGTTGCATCTACTGATCCGGCTGGTATTAACCTTCGGTGAAAATATCAAGAGCGCCGTTGAATGCAACCTGATGGAAGAGGATGAAGGCGCGCTTGCAATCAAGGACGGAAAAATAGCGTTGATCTTCAAACCGTTCGAGATTAAG
>CAIVOB010000021.1 GCA_903907475.1 Candidatus Omnitrophota bacterium | reverse complement strand
AAGTATTTGGGCTATTATTACGGAACGCCGAAAGCTCTTGTAGACAAGCAATTAAGCCAAGGCAGGCATCTGGGTTTGTGTTTGGACTTAAAAGGTGCTCGAACGCTGAAAAAACTTTATCCAAAGAATACGGTGACAATTTTTGTTTTGCCTCCTTCATTGGGGGTGTTAAAGAAAAGGATTCAAGGCCGTTGCAGCCAAGTTAAATCTAGAGAGCTCGCTGGGCGTTTGCGTTTGGCGCAAAAAGAGCTCCAAGCGGCGGCTAAATTTGATTACCGGATTTTGAATAAAAATTTTAATACCGCGTTAAAAAGTTTAAAAAGTATTATTTTTGCGCATACTTAAGCTCACATATTACTTGGGGGTAAACCATGGATTATCGGGGGAGAGAAAATCTTTTAGATAAAAGTTTAGGTTCGATTTATAAATTAGTGATTTTGGCTTCGAAACGGGCTTTAGAGATTGCCGAGGGACAACCAAAATTGGTTAATGATGATAATTCCGTGAAGCCTTCGACGGTGGCTTTGCATGAAATTGCCGCTGGTTTAGTAGAGGCTAAAAAAAGTAAGACAAAAGAATAATGCCAAAAAATAATAAAACTGTGATTTTAGGCGTTACCGCAAGCATCGCGATTTATAAGGCTTGTGAAATCGTCCGCCAGTTAAAAAAATCTGATTTAACAGTCAAGGTGATTATGACTGCAGAAGCCGAGGAGTTAATTAAGCCGATTGTTTTTCAAAGCTTAAGCGGTAATTGTGTTTATCGCGCGGGGGTTTTTTCTCAACCCGACGCCTGGGAGATTGCGCATATTTCTCTAGCCCAAGAAGCAGATTTAATTTTAATTGCTCCGGCAACGGCTAATATTTTGGCAAAGCTTGCCAGTGGAATTTGCGATGATCTTTTAACTTGCACGATTTGTGCCAGTAAAGCCAAGGTGATAATTGCTCCGGCGATGAATGAAAATATGTGGAGTAATAAAATTACGCAAAATAACGTGCAAAAATTAATTGCCTACGGTTATAAATTTGTTCTTCCCCAGAAAGGTTTATTAGCTTGTGGCGCGGTGGGGTCAGGTTGTTTAGCAGATACGGAAGTTATTGTTAAAGCAGTAAAAAAATATTTATAAGATTTTGGCGACGTAGCCAAGTGGTAAGGCAGTTGTCTGCAAAACAACTATTCAGCGGTTCAATTCCGCTCGTCGCCTAAAAATTTTTCGGGCAAGTGGTGGAATGGCATACACGACAGACTTAAAATCTGTTGGCCGCAAGGTCGTAAGGGTCCGACTCCCTTCTTGCCCAATAAGGGCTCATAGCTCAGTTGGTTAGAGCGTTGCGTTGACATCGCAAAGGTCTGAGGTTCAAGTCCTCATGGGCCCAAATTTAATAAAAAATTATGACTACTGATTTAAATATTTTACGTCATTCTTGCGCGCATATTATGGCCGCTGCCGTTAAAGAGCTCTGGCCGGAAACTAAATTGGCAATCGGCCCGTCAATTGAGGATGGCTTTTACTATGATTTTGATAAAAAAGAACCTTTTAGCGACGAGGATCTCGTAGCAATTGAAAAAAAGATGCGCCAGATTATTGCCCGGGACGAACCATTTGTTCGGGAAGATTTAGAAAAAACCGCGGCGCTGGATTTATTTAAACAATTGAAAGAAGATTATAAAGTCGAATTAATCCAGGGTTTACCCGATGGAAGCGTGACAATTTATAAAACCGGGAAGAATTTTTTAGATCTTTGCCGCGGGCCGCATATTAAATCGAGCGGAGAAATTAAAATTTTTAAATTGTTAACCGTTGCCGGGGCTTATTGGCATGGGATTGAAACTAACCCAATGTTGCAAAGAATTTACGGGACTTGTTTTGAAACTCAAGAAGAGTTAGATTTGTATCTTAATAATTTGGAAGAAGCAAAATTGCGTGATCACCGTAAATTGGGCCCGCAATTAGGGTTCTTTGATATCTATCATGAAGAGGCGGGAGCGGGTTTGGTTTTTTATCATCCTAAAGGCGCGCTTTTACGCACGATTATTGAGGATTATGAAAAAGCGGAGCATTTTAAGCGGGGTTATCAGTTAGTGATTACTCCGCACATTATGGATGTGGCGCTTTGGAAAACTAGCGGCCACTATGATTATTACCGGGAAAATATGTATTCTTTTGTTATGGAAGATAAAGAATTTGTTTTAAAACCCATGAATTGCCCGGGGCACATTTTAATTTATAAATCTAAAACACGTAGTTATAAAGACTTGCCTTTACGTTTGTTTGAGTTGGGGACAGTTTATCGCCGGGAAAAAGCCGGAGTATTACATGGATTATTACGGGTGCGTGGTTTTACCCAGGATGACGCGCATATTTTTTGTCTCCCAGAACAATTGCGCGAAGAAATTAAAAAAATTATTGATTTTGTTTTTCAAACTATGGAGGTTTTTGGTTTTAAACAATGGGAAGTGGAATTAAGCACGCGCCCGGAAAAATATATTGGTACTCTGGAGGATTGGAAACAGGCAACCGCGGCTTTAGAAGACGCGCTTAAAGAAAAGTCAATTGTTTATAAAATTAATGCCGGCGATGGAGCGTTCTATGGCCCGAAAATTGATATTAAATTAAAAGATGCTTTAAAAAGAAGTTGGCAATGCGCCACGATTCAATGTGACTTCGCTTTACCGAAAAGATTTAATTTAGCTTACATCGATGCTCAAGGCAAAGAATGCCAGCCGATCATGTTGCACCGGGTCTTATTGGGAAGTTTAGAGCGTTTTATCGGAGCGTTGTTAGAACATTATAAAGGAGAACTGCCTTTATGGTTAAGCCCGACGCAGATTTTAATTCTCCCGCTTAAGGATACGGTGGCCGAGTACGCTGAAAGCGTAAAAAATAAATTGGAAAAATATCATATTCGCGTAGAGCTAGACGCGCGCAACGAAACATTAGATAAACGTATTCGTAACGCTGAATTAAATAAGGTTCCCTATTGTTTAGTTTTAGGTGAGCGGGAAGCCAAGCAGGAAAAAGTTAGCGTGCGTAAAAAAGGCAGTGGCGATCAAGGCGTTATGGGATTAGAAGAATTTATTGTGCAGATTAATAATCAGATTTTGGAGCATAAATAAGAAAGAGAGGTGGTTACTATAAAAAAGTTCACGCGTATTAATGAGAGGATTAGTTCACCACAGATTCGGGTTATCGGTCATGATGGAAGCCAGTTGGGGGTAATGACGGTGCAAAGGGCGCTGGAAATTGCGAATCAACATGAATTGGATTTAGTGGAAGTTGCCCCGAGCGCTACGCCGCCAGTGTGCAGAATAATTGAATACAGTAAATTTAAATATGACCTGGAGAAAAAGGAGCGGGAAGCGAAAAAGCACCAAAAACAGGGACGCTTGAAAGAAATCCGCTTGAAACCGAATATTGATGAACATGATTTTGAAACTAAAGTGAAACAAGTGGTAAGTTTTTTAAAGAAAAAAGATAAAGTTAAGGTCAACCTTTTTTTCCGCGGTAGGCAGATGGAGCATCTTGATTT
>CAIVOB010000020.1 GCA_903907475.1 Candidatus Omnitrophota bacterium | reverse complement strand
TAACGACACTAAACCCTTTAACTACGATTCCGGAAACTGAAACATCCGCGAAGGCTTTAAGCTTAGAATCGCCGTCCAACTTAAGGATCCGGCTCACGCTAATTAAATCTCCCATCTTTATCACCCCCTTTAGGGGCAATAGACGTAAAGAGGGAAAGAATCTAACCGATCCTTTGGGAATAGATTCTATAATTTGACTGAATATCTTTTAAACAATCTGCTCCAAATTTCTCTAAGAAAACTTCCGCCAGAACAAAAGCCACGCTCGATTCAGCCACAACCCCGGCCGCTTCCACCACGCAAGTATCCGAACGCTCAGTTGCCGCCTTAGCCGATTTCTTATTTTTAATATTCACCGAATCTAACGGCCGCATTAATGTGGCAATCGGTTTCATGCAAGCTCGGATAACAATCTCTTCCCCGTTTGATATCCCCCCTTCAATCCCGCCGGCATTATTTGTCAGGCGAAAATAACCTTTACCTTTACGATAATAAATTTCATCATGCACTTCTGAACCAAAACTCGCCGCAAACCCTACCCCTAAACCAAACTCAATGGATTTGATTCCCGGTATCGCGATAATTCCGGCCGCCAAGCGGCTATCTAACCGGCGATCTGCCTGCACGTAACTTCCCAAACCCACGGGAACATGCTTTGCCGACACCTCAAAAATACCGCCCACGGTATTATTATTCTTCAACGCCGCGTTTATTTTAGCTTTGATTCCTAATAACGAGGATTCACCTCCCACCGTCAAAACCCGGCTCGAAATTTCTATTCCAAAAGTTTTCAAAAATATCTTACACACCCCTCCTACCGCCACTGTCGCCACGGTACTCCGGGCAGAGGCCCGTTCTAAAACTTCACGTATATCACTAAAACCATATTTTAATAATCCCGCCAAATCCGCATGCCCCGGACGAGCAGCAATTACTTGATGTAATTTTTCAATGCTCGCGTCCTTATTTTTAACCCATAAAGTCACCGGGCTACCCAAAGTGAAATTATTCTTTAACCCGGAAAGGATTTCTACTCGATCAGCTTCAATCTGCATCCTTTTGCCACGGCCAAACCCTGACTGGCGGCGCTTCAGCTCTTGATTAATTTTCGCAGTATCCACCTTCAAGCCAGCGGGCAACCCTTCTAAAATCGCAATCAATCCTTGACCATGTGATTCACCAGCAGTTAAATATCGCAACATTAATACCTCCCACTATTTCCAGAGGCCACGCCGATTATCGCGCGCCTCTTGGTATAACTTTAAAAATAAATCCGCATATTTTACATTTGGCGGATAAGTCATAAGCGAAGCATACCCTTGCCTGACAATTTCCGCATTAACAAATGTTCCATCAGCCAGATAAACATATGCTAAAATTCTTTTATATTTATCATATCTTTCCACATCAAATTCTAATCTTACCCGTTGGCCTTCAACTAAAGAGCGCGTGAATTTATAAGACTGGCGGCCTAATTGCTTAATAGTTTCTACATCCTGTTGCGCTTTTTTGGCATCCCGCTCTAGTTTAGCGGATTCATGCATCTCCGGAGTGTCAATACCGATCAGCCGCACTCTTTCTTTATTCTCTAACACTAAAGTATCTCCATCAACCGCGCGGATAACTAAAATATTGCTATAATCATAATTCCGACCAAAAGGAAGTTTAAATTTAACCTCTTCTTTTGAATGTAACCGCGGATCCAAATCATCACTAAAGAGTTTTCCGGCTAATGCAAAAATTCCCAAAAGTAAAACTAAAAATATCTTCTTGCTTTTCATGCTTTTTTTCATAATTGTAAGGCCACCGTTTGCGCTAAAACCACAATATCTTCGGTACAAAAAATCTCGGTAATTGAAGCATCAAAATAAATATTAGCGTCGGGAGCAAACTCCGTATCTTGCAGCCAAAGCTTCACTAACACCGGAACATTCTGAAAAACTTCCAAAATTAAACTTGCATCCCCTCCGGTAGAAACACTCCCCGGCAACTTCCTCAAAACGCCCTTAAAAGCCGCTAAATCTTTCCCATATTTATTGATAATCGGCTCAATCGCCCGCTTATGATACGCGTCATAATAACCTTGCACACCGGAAAGATCCCGGAAAGTCAGCCAGCGATTAGTCAGCTCCGGCAAGCCTACAACTCTCCTTGCTAAATAATGCAAGATCAAAATGCTCAGAAAATCTTTCGCCGGTTCCAGGACTGTTAAATCAAGAACACTCTTTTTCTGTAAATCAACGCAATATTGGCGGCCCAAAAATTTAACTAATAAATTCTTGGGAACATTAGGGTTAAGCTTAACTAAAGCCTCCCAGGATTTATCCAAAGCCACGCCATAAGCCATTGTTTTATTATAATATTTTTACAAAGATAAATCAATCACTTTACTCATAATTTGATTAACGGTCTATCGCAACGAAGTTAGCGGGTCCTGTCTTGACTTGGTTTTCGCGGGGACGCTTGTTGCGCCCCAGCGTGGCGCAACTACGCTCGGGTCGGCTGCGTCGCTCTCTGACTTAGAAGTGACGGAACCATGCCCGCCCCGTTACATCTCTACAATTAGAATTACGGAGATGTAACGGGGCCCGCTCCTTGCCTTTACGCCCCGCTCAAATCCAAGTCCAGCCACCCGCTAATAGAC
>CAIVOB010000019.1 GCA_903907475.1 Candidatus Omnitrophota bacterium | reverse complement strand
GCTGCAGCTATTATTTAATTTAGATTATTAGCGCCATAAACATCACTGCGAATATTATCTAAAAGCTCATTCAATTTAGCAATCGTTAAATCTAAATTTTTCTGGGCATCAAGCACTAAAAGCCTTTTCATTTGCGCTAAATTCTTTAACGCCTCCTGCGCGCAATCAATTTTCTTCTTTAAACTGGCTTTCTGAGTTAAAGCGTTAATTAATTCATCCTGCCAAGATTTCCAATAAATAAAATACTGCCGATAAATTTCTTCTTTAGACATATTCGGCCCTTTATACTCCTGCGGGATAAGCACCATTTCTACCGTTTGTTCGGATTTTTTAGATTTACGGGTAAATTTACGCGTAAATGATTCACACCCCACTAAATTTAAAAGTAAAACGCTACATAATAAAATTAAGAAAAAATTTTTAAATCTCATTTAAGCATCCCCCTGAATTCAACTGCATTAATAATTTTTAGCTTTAACCTTTGCGCCGCTTTAAACTTACTTCCCGGGTTTTCTCCGGCAATTAAAAAATCAGTTTTTGCGCTGACGCTTGTCGTAACTCTCCCCCCGGAAAGGCGTACCGCCTCTTCGGCTTGTGCGCGCGAAAAACCCTCTAATTCTCCGGTAAAAACCACCAGTTTCCCGGTTAATTGATTAACCTTTAATTCCACAGTATCCTGTGAAAAATTGACCCCGGCAGTCTTTAATTCCTGAATTAACACTTTAGTCTTAGGTAAACTAAAATAATCCCTGATTGAACTGGCCATCACAACGCCAATCTCCGGAATCTTTTCTAAATCTTCTAACTTTGCGTTTTTAAATTTATCCAAACTCAAAAATTCTTGCGCCAAAGTGTAAGCGGCCTTCTGCCCGACGTGGCGAATTCCTAAAGCGAAAATTAAACGTGCCAAAGGTTGTTTTTTACTTTTTTCAATCGCGGACAATAAATTATTGGCTTTTTTCTCTTTGAATAATTCTACCCGCATCAAATCAGTAAAATTAATCTGATAAATATCCGCCAAACTCTTAATTAAATTCATTTTCACTAAATGCGCAATCACCGCTTCACCCAAACCTTCAATATCCAAAGCGTCGCGGCTGGCAAAGTGCATCAGTGAGCGTTCCAACTGCGCCGGACAATTAGGATTAATACAACGCCAAGCAACATCGGCTTCTTTTTCCTTAATAATTTTCTCCTCGCAAGCCGGGCATTTTAGTGGTCGGACGTATTTATTTTTACCTTTGCGCGTTATAACTTTAACCACCTTGGGAATCACGTCCCCCGCCCGTTCAATAAGAACCACATCGCCAATGCGCAAACCCAATCTCGTAATCTCATCGAAATTATGCAAAGTAGCGTTACTAATTACTACCCCGGAACACTCTACGGGTGCCAGCTCCGCCGTAGGAGTAATCACTCCCGTGCGTCCAACTTTAACTTTAATCGCTAATAATTCCGTCGTTGCTTGGCGCGCCGCGAATTTATAAGCTACTGCCCAACGCGGAGATTTTGCCGTAAATCCTAACTTTTTTTGTTGCAAGAAACTATTGACTTTCACCACTATTCCGTCAATTTCATAATTAAGTTCTTCACGCTGGAGCTCCCATCTCTGGCAATAATCAATCACACCTTCTATATTAGCGCAAAGCGCCGAAGAACTGTTCACCCGCACTCCCCAATCTTTAGCCCTAGAGAGAAAATCCCATTGGTCATCCAAGCGCTTACCGCGATAAACACCTAAAGAGTGCGCAAAAAAATTAAGCTGCCTCTGGCGCACCAAATTGCTATCCAATAATTTTAAAGAACCACTGGTGGCATTACGCGGATTGACGAATAAAGCTTCCCCCGCTTCTTGGCGCTCCTCATTCACCAACGCAAAACTTTTCTTATCGATATAAACTTCACCCCGAATCTCAGCGAATTCCACTCCATGTTGACCTAAAAACGCTAAAGGGATAGATCTAATAGTGCGTAAATTATCCGTAACATCTTCACCCACTTGACCGTCGCCCCGAGTCGCCCCAAGAGTAAGTTTACCGAAAGCATAGGTAAGATTCGCGCTTACTCCGTCAATTTTAAGCTCCACGACGTATTCATAAGTCGCATCTTGGCCTAAACCTTTACGCACCCGTTTATCCCATTCTCTTAACTCTTCTAAAGAATAAGTATTCTCTAAAGAAAACATTCCCGAAGTATGTTTTACGGTTTTAAACCCAGGACTAATTCCCGCGCCTACGCGCTGCGTCGGAGAATCAACACTGCGATACTGCGGATATTTTTCTTCTAAAGTCTTAAGTCCTACCATCAAATCATCATAAGCTTTATCCGAAATCCGGGGTTGACTTAAAACATAATAAAGATAATCCGCTTGCCTAATATTTTCTCTTAAGGTTTGAATTTTATTTTTGATTTGCGCGGACATTTTCTGAAAAAACTTTAAAAAATTAGACTAGAATAAAACTTGGAAATCGCGGAGTTCCCCGGCTGCCGGTTGCCAATCAATATCAACGGCTTGAATATATTGAGAAAATTTCTCATTGATTTTTGCTAAAAAAATACCTAAATCCGCTTCTTCCGCCTCGGCGAGTACCTCGACTCGACGATCGGCTAAATTCTTAACCCAACCGTAGATTCTAAGTTCTAAAGCAACTTCCTGAATCGTATAACGCAGGCCAACCCCCTGCACCTGACCGGAATAATAAAGATGCATTTTCTTTTTCACAATTATATATTATCCAATTTCTGCCAAATTTTATAACCAAAGATGTTTTTTAAACAAATAAAACAATTATTCCCCGCTGAGTTTACTGCCAGCTCACCCAGATTCGAACAAGCCGCCCCAATAGAAATATCCTGCTGCCCAATAACATAGCTACCTATAAACGAACCTTGGATTTTTAGATTTCCCTTATTATCAAGATCCATTAACATCGATATGCTCGATCCTGTTCCATTCCAAAAATCAAATCCCCCCACCCCTCCACCACGGTTATTAATAAAATTTGTCTCGCCGGTTCCTCCGCTCTTATTCCAACTAAAATACGCACCCTGGGAAGTATAAATGGGATTCGCATTGCCCGCGACATGCAGATATCCATTGCCATATACGTCTAAAGCTGCAACTGGATTAACCGTGCCAATACCAACTTTGCCCGCGCCATCAATAATCATTCTAGGTAAATTTGACGTTAAATCATAGATATAAAATTTATTTGCATATCCGTATGGATCTGCAGCTCCAGCTGAACCTAAAAGATAATCTTTCCCGCCAGACAAAGCTAATACAGCAGGAAAAGCAGTATTTGTATTCTGAACTCTTATCAGCGGATCATAAGATGCAGAACTTTTTATAACTGCGAGCAGGTTTGCCGGATTCAACGTCCCAATACCAACATTACCGACAGAATCTATAATAAGCCGATCTGAATCTAGGGTTTGAAAATAAAGGGCACCTCCACCTGCCGCGCTGGTTCTAAAAAACATATTATTGCTTGTTCCACCTGAAGCGACATTCCCCACCACAACTCCCGCCCGCTTAAATTCTAAAATTGCGGCGCTCGCTCCACCGGTAGTTTCGATTCTCTGAACAGCATCCCCAGTATTGAGTATATGCAATTTTGCTCCGGGAGTGGGGGTTCCGATGCCTACTAGGCCTTCGACAATTAGCTTGCCATTGTCCGCATCAGTCATGGCGGTAGCAGAATATGTCGCCCCAATTTTCATGCGATAAGCACTTAATTCCTTGTAACTACCGTATGGTGAGGGATAGTAAGTAGTGATAGTAATGGATTCTTCAGCAAGAACACAAGAAATAGTTACGAGAAACAATAAAGTAAAAAAAGAGAAAACAGAAATTTCTTTTAGTTTACGCATTACGCCTCTCCTTTTTTTAAATAATTAAATGTCGGGGCGACAGGACTTGAACCTGTGACCTCAGCGTCCCGAACGCTGCGCTCTACCAAGCTGAGCCACGCCCCGTAAATGGACTTAAAATTCACTAACGGGGCAAGCCCCGTAAAACCATGAAATGTTTAATTATTATAGCAAATTTTTCAAAGTAAGCAATAACGAAAGCACAAATATTGACGATTATATATTTAAGTTAGCGGGTCCTGTCTTGACTTGGTTTTCGCGGGGACGCTTGTTGCGCCCCAGCGTGGCGCAACTACGCTCGGGTCGGCTGCGTCGCTCTCTGACTTAAATGTGACGGAACCGTGCCCGCCCCGTTACATCT
>CAIVOB010000018.1 GCA_903907475.1 Candidatus Omnitrophota bacterium | reverse complement strand
CAGACTTACTTTAGGTAACAACAACGTCGAGAGGTATTAATTAAGGTTCAAACACTACTATTATAAACTTACTTAGATTATAATGGATTTACACTAAAAGAAGGGAATTTGAATTTGTTACGGGGTATAAGTATAAATTGCTTTTGCCTTTACTTCACGCGTACCATATGGACCTGAACTTACCGCCAATGGCTGTACTACCACATCTACTTCTGAGATCGATGCGGGAAAAGTAATATCGGTCATATCGCAACCGCCAGCAGCTACTCTACAAATTTTAAAATTAATTGTACCACTACTATTCCATGGAGCAACGGTATTCTTGCGTAACTGCTCTAAAGCATAAACAACTCCAGCTTTAGCAGCATATTGCGCCTGAATGCGGCTCACTTGATGATGAGTTAAACGTGATTGACTAGAAATAATACGCAGTATCACAGTGGCTAAGGTTACCACCACCATTAAAATTCCTAAAACGATGACTAAAATAATTCCTTTACGACCTAACTTAGGCATCTTTCCTTAAAGAAATCCGGTAATCACTACCCGCTTGGACTAAAATCACATGGCCTTCTCTAGCCAGCCAACCTAAACTCATGAGAATATTATCCCGCGGACGATCAACGCCTTTAACCAAATCACTTAAACGCACCTCATTCTTATTATCTAAAAAGTGCCAAATTTCACCTGCCACAATACCGATTTCAGTAATCATAATTACCTCCATTTATTTCATTTTATAAACATTTACCAATAAGTCAACTACTTTTTATTTCTTATATACATTAGCCATAATCCATTCTAGCCGCTCTTTGGCAAATCTTCCTTCTTCCGTTCCCTTATCCACCACCTGGGCATAAATTTTAGCCGCCTCAAGATATTTATCTTGATCTTCATAAAGTTTCGCCGCGCGCAGAAGCGCGCGCAATAATAGTTTTAAATCCCCGCGCGAAAGTTTTGCTACTTCAAGATATTCTTTTGCCGCCGCGTTTAACTCTGAATTTGCCTCTAAAACTTCCGCGAATTTAAATCTCATATTTGCTAGCTCTTTAGAATCAACGACCTCCAAACTTTGAAGATAAAAAGACTTCGCTTTTTTATAATCCTGAAGTTTGTAATAAGTATCCGCAATGCGCCCCAGAAGCACCTTACTTAATTGCGGATTATTTTTTAAAAGCTCTTGATAAGTATCCAAAGCTTCTTGGAAATTTTCTTTTTCTAAATTAAGATCACCTAAAGCAATCAAGGCTTGGTTCCCCAGGCCAGCATTACCAAATTTAAATGCCAGATTAAAATTTTTAACCGCTTCCTCAAAATTATTTTCTTGTTGAGAGATTAAACCGAGGGCATAATAAGCGTCGGCAATTAAACTACTCCCGGAAAAATCCTGCACTAAAGAATTAAAATAACGCCGCGCTAAATTTAAATCCTCGTGCTCCAAATAGTATTGTCCCAACCACCACATCACTTCTGCCGTAAGTTTAGAATCCGGATAACGGGCGCGAATCATTTTAAAACGGCTCAATGCCTCATCAACTTGCCCTAATTTATAAAAACAATCAGCAATCTCATACTCGACTTTTTGCAATAAACTAATATCCTGAGGATTAAGTTTTAATATCTCCTTAAAAACCGCCAAAGCTTCCTCAATTTTTGTTAAATTCAACCAACAGCTTCCCAGTATGTATAACCCCTGAGCCCGCAACGGGCTATCCTTAAATTCATTCTGGAATTTCATAAAAACCTCTGCCCCGTGCGAATAATCCTCTTCTGCAAAATAAACAGACCCCAAATAATAATTAGCATCATCTAAATATTGAGACTTAGGGTAATTTTGGATTAACGAATTTAAACTCCCACGCGCCAAAATAAAATTTTTATTTTTAAATTGCGTTAAACCCAACTGCAAACTTAAATAATCGCCCGCGCTAAAACGCGGATAATCTTCAAAAATTTGCTGATATGTTTCCAAGGCCTGGACAAAATCATTATTTTCCTGATAAATATCCCCAATCCGTAAAAGCGTACTCGCCTTAACTTCCTCTTCGGTACTGTCATTTAACACTTTTCGCAGTTCATTGATTGCCAACTGAAACTGGCTAATTTTTAAATAAGCTAAACTTAAATTATAATGCAACTTCCAAATTAGCTGCCTAGTCGTATCATCTTTAACAATCTTTGCTAACCCTGTTTGATAAACTGTAACTGCCTGATCATAATCTGCCAGATTATATAAAGCATCCGCAAGGCCTAAATAGGCTTGGGCTAAAATTACGGCGTCAGAACTAACACTAATTAAACGTTCGTAAATTTCCTTGGCCTCATAGGCCCGGTTAAGCTGCGACATTAATAGCGCCCGGCCCAATAATAAAATATCATTAGCTTTCTGGTCAATATTGGCCGATAAAATATCACTAAAAGCCTCTTGTGCCAGGCGATATTTTTTAAGCTTCAGATAACTCCACCCCAAACCTAATTTGGCTAAAGCCTGCACTTTTTCGTCCTTACTTGTTTGCGCTGCTTTAAGATAACTCTCGATCGCCTCCGGAAAATTATCTAAATAATAAGCAGCTTCTGCCAGATAAAAATGCAAATACGGTAAACGCAATGCGTCATTGGCATAAAGTTTAAAACAAGGTTTAATCTTATTCGTTAATTCAGGATATTTTTTTAAATTATACAAACATTCAATAATTTTAAAAATGGCATCTTTGCTTTGCGGTTCTTTGGGAAATTTCTCCACCAAAGTTTGAAAAACCTCTAAAGCCCGATCATATTTTTCGCTATTGGCAAACGACCAACCCAAAGAATAATATGCTTCCGGCAGATAAGCCGATGAAGGAAAATCATGAATTATTTTTTCATAAAAAATGATCGCTTTAACAAAATTATTTCCTTTAAAATGTACTTCAGCAATCCAGTAGTAAATAGCATCTTTGAGCCCTGCGGATCCCGGAGAATTTAATAACGCTTCCAGAATATTTAATGCCTCAAGATAACGCCCTTGATAAAAATAACATTGACTGCTTAAAAGCCGAGCATCCGCGGATTTAGCCGAATCCGGAAAATCTTTTCCCAAACGTTCTAACATTCCCAGGCTTACTTCATAAAAACCATCTTCATAAGCCTTCTTCGCCATAAAAAGCAACTCCGCTTCCTTGGCAGTTTCTGCCCCACAAGTTTGAAAAATTAAACAAAAAATAATTAAACCACCACCGATTTTTAATTTCATGATTTTAATAAAGTAGCTTTAAGAAATTGCCCAGTGTAAGAGGCGCTAACATGCACTAATTCTTCCGGACTACAGGCGGCAACCAATTCCCCGCCTTTATCACCGCCATCCGGACCCAAATCAATAATAAAATCAGCACATTTAATTACTTCGAGATTATGTTCAATGACAATCACCGTGTTTCCACGCTCGACTAATCTTTCTAAAACATTAATTAACCGCGCCACATCCGCAAAATGCAATCCGGTCGTCGGTTCATCGAGTAAATAAAGCGTTTTGCCACTGGAACGCTTCGCTAACTCCGCGGAAAGTTTAATCCTTTGCGCCTCCCCCCCGGAAAGTGTGGTCGCGCTCTGCCCTAATTGAATATAACCTAACCCGACATCAAAAAGATACTTTAAGGTGTTACTAATTTTAGGAATATTAGCAAATACTCCCAAAGCTTCCTCAACCGTCATTTCTAAAACATCCGCGATAGATTTACCTTTATATTTTACCTCTAAAGTCGCCGCATTAAAACGCAATCCCTTGCACAGCTCGCATTTAATATAAACATCCGGTAAAAAATGCATTTCGATTTTTTTAATTCCATCTCCACCGCAAGCTTCGCAGCGGCCGCCTTTAACATTAAAAGAAAATCTTCCCGGCTGATATCCCCGTAAACGAGATTCGGGAAGCTGGGCAAAAAGATCTCGAATTAAACTAAAAACTCCGGTATAAGTCACCGGATTCGAACGCGGGGTCCTGCCGATCGGAGTTTGGTCCACAACAATCACTCCATCAATTCCCTCCGTGCCGCTAATAGTTTTAAATTTACCCGGCCTGATTTTAGATTTATAAATTTTTTGAGCCAGTGCCGGATAAAGAATATCACTTATCAATGTCGATTTCCCTGAACCACTTACCCCGGTAACAGAAATAAATAACCCCAACGGAAAACGTAAATTTATATTTTTAAGATTGTGTTCAGTAGCTCCGCTAATCTCGATATATTTTGCCTCCCTCCAGGAACGGCGTTTAGAAGGAATGGGAATCTTAATTTCACCGCGCAAATATTGCGCAGTTAAAGAATTTTGACATTTTAAAAGTTCGGATTTTGTTCCGGAAAAAATCACTTCTCCTCCATGTCTCCCGGCGCCAGGACCTAAATCCACGATATGATCGGCTTCTAAAATCGTGGCCTCGTCATGTTCCACGACAATCAAAGTATTTCCCAGCTGGCGCAAGGCTTTTAAAGTTGCCAGCAGTTTTTCATTATCTCGCTGATGCAATCCGATACTCGGTTCATCTAAAACGTATAAAACTCCCACTAAACCTGAACCAACTTGAGTTGCTAAACGAATCCTTTGCGCCTCTCCTCCGGAAAGAGTAGAACTTTTACGATCCAAAGACAAATAATCCAATCCCACATCTAAACAAAATTTTAATTTTTGATTAATTTCTTTTAAAACCTGATAGCTGACAATTCTTTCTTGCGCACTTAATTTTAAATCATGGAAAAAAACCAAAGCTTGTTTAATCGTAAGCTGGGTAACCTGCCAAATATTTTTTTGATTTATTTTTACCGCTAAACTTTCCGGCTTAAGCCGCGCTCCTAAACACGCCGGGCAATTTAAAGCCGACATAAACTTACTGATTTCTTCTTTCAAATAATCACTATCGCTTTCGCGAAATAATCTTTCCAAATGCGGAATTACCCCTTCAAAAGGCTTATTTCCCACAACTTGGCGCGTTCCATAAAAAATCGCTTTTTGCACCGATTTGGGTAAATCTTTAAAAGGAGTATCCAGGTTAAATTTTAACTGGTAACTTAATTCCCGGATCAACCAGCGATAATAAAGAATATACCCCCGGCCCCCGCGTTTCCAAGGAACGAGCGCACCGGCGTTAATACTTTTCTTTTTATCCGGGATAATTAAATCCGGATCAAATTTAAGTTTATTGCCCAAACCATTGCACTCCGGGCAAGCTCCATATGGCGAATTAAAAGAAAAATCCCGCGGTTGGATCTGATCATAACTAATTTGACAACGCGCGCAAGCATATTGCTCATGGAAAATAAGATCTGTTTTATTTTTCTGGCTGATAATTACCGTGCCTTTACCAACTTTTAAAGCCGTCTCCACCGAATCAGTAATCCTTTTTTTCGCCTCGGGAGTAATCTTAATCCGGTCGACAACCACTTCAATCTGATGAATTTTATATTGCGCTAATTTTATATTTTCTCCTAATTCAAAAATTTTGCCGTCCACCCGCGCGCGCACAAAACCTGATTTTTGGATCCCCAAAAAAACTTCCTTTTGCTCTCCCTTTTTACCGGAAATTACCGGCGCCAGAATCTGTACCTCACTACCAGAAGCCTGTTTTAAAATTGCACTAATTATCTCCTCCGCGCTTTGGCGAAAAATTAACTGGCCGCATTTATAACAATGTACTTGGCCAATCCGGGCAAACAACAACCTTAAATAATCATAGATTTCGGTTTGAGTCGCGACGGTGGAACGGGGATTGCCACCAGCAGAGCGCTGCTGAATAGCAATTGCCGGAGAAAGACCGCTCATAAACTCCACATCCGGTTTCTGCAGTTGTTCCAGGAATTGCCGCGCGTAACTGGATAAACTTTCCACAAAACGCCGCTGCCCCTCAGCATAAATCGTATCAAAAGCTAATGTCGACTTTCCAGAACCGGACAAACCGGTAACCACAATCAGCTTATTACGCGGAAGCTCAAGATTAATATTTTTAAGATTGTGCTCTTTTGCCCCACGGATGATAATTGAATTTTGCTGCATTTTATTTTTTTATTTTTAAAAAAAATTAAGACAAAGAAGCCCCACCCTTAAGAATTAGCCACAAATTAAGGGTGGGGCTTAAAACAGTTCCTAAAACTTACTTCTTTTTCTTCTTTCCGCCTCTTTTCATCTTAGCGCAAGAAACATCACCTTTCTTGTCTAAGAAATAAAGATAGCCGACTTTTCTTTTAATGCCGCACTTTGCGACCTTCTTCGGGCCACCTCCCTTTTTAGCTCCTCTTGCCATTTTAGCGCAAGAAACATCACCTTGCTTGTCAATGTAATAGAGATAACCCTTTTCCCGCTTTACTCCGACTTTGAGTACTTTATCTGCCATGTTGTAGTTCACCCCCTTTCTTTTTAATGAGCGCCTAAATTATCCGCGCGAATTAATCTAAGTTCCAATCTTTATCGGCTGTAAAATTTGCTTTAAAGTTGCCACCGCCGAAAGCACCGCCAAAAAACTAGTTTTAGGATTCTGAGGATGCAAAATATTTTCCGTGCGCGTAAAAATCTTGGCAGCAGCAGACTCAATTAAAACTTCATGAATATTTTTTCTCTCGTTCGGAGAAGCAATAATACAAACCCGAGTTTTATGCATTCCAATTCCCGCCAAACCCAAAACCGCAGCCACATTAACGTTCTGCGGAAAATATTTTACCGCTTGAGCCGCGTTTCCGGAAAACAATACTTTATCCTTCTTAAGATTAGCTAATTTAAAATTTTTAGTCACATACTTCACGCCAAGAAATGCACTCGGATGCTTGCGCGTCGTTAAAGTCACTCGGGATATTTTTCCGATATTAGCAGCTTTCAGAGCATCGATGCCGGAAATTGCGCCACTAGGAAAATAAATCCGCCCGGAAGATTTAGAAGTTAAAGCCGCCAACTCAGCACAATGATCAACTAATCCTCCGACGCTCATCACCATAACCTGGCGATTACTAATTAATGATTTTCGCGCAATCTCCCAGGCAGCTTTAGCCGCAGAAGCTTCAATCACTAAATCCACTTTTTTTATTAAAGCTTTTAAACTCCCTAAAGCGAGTTTTTTAGTGCCCGTTAACTTGCACGATAATCTCTGCGCTTTTTCATTTTGGATATCATAGAGCGCTACTAAAGAAGCTGTGCGCTTGAACTTTTTGACTACCGCTTGAGCTAAAGAGCTGCCAATCGCTCCGCAACCAACAATTCCAATTTTATAAAGTTTAGGCTTATTCATTTTTTAACATCCGGCACCAATAAATTATCAATTAAACGAGTTTTACCGATCATTACCGCTAAAGCAATTAAGCAACGCGATCTGATTCTCTTAAGCGGTAAAAGAGTTTCCGTATCAACAATCGCAATATATTCTATACGCGCAGTTTGTTTTTGTGAAATTAATTCCCGCAAACGTTTAATAATTAAACCGCTGTTACGCTGACCGCTCTTAATTAAAACTCGCGCTAAAAGTAAAGCTTTAAATAAAACCGTGGCATCATCTCTTTCTTGTCGGGACAAATAAATATTACGGGAACTCAAAGCCAGGCCACTGGCCTCGCGCACGGTAGGTAAAACTCTTAAATTAACCGAAAAATTTAAATCTTTAATCAAATGAGAAATTATTATGGCTTGTTGGGCGTCTTTTTGACCCAAATAAAGCGCCTGAGGCTGAATCATATTAAGCAATTTTATCACAATCGTCGCCACGCCCCGAAAATGACCCAGACGCTTAATTCCGCAAAGCAAATTACTTAATCGACCGGAATCGATATACGTAACATACCCTTTAGGATAAATTTGCGTGTTGTCAGGAATAAAAACCAGATCTACTCCTAATTTACGGCAAAACCGTAAATCCAAAGTTTGTGGACGAGGATATTTCT
>CAIVOB010000017.1 GCA_903907475.1 Candidatus Omnitrophota bacterium | reverse complement strand
GAGTTTTGGATGAGTTATTGGCTGTCGCATCCCTTAAGCGCCAAGAGGTATTTATCGGAAATGTTTTAAAGTGCCGTCCACCGGGAAACCGTAGTCCTCAGAACGATGAGATTATTGCTTGCACGCCTTATCTTGATGCTCAAATTGCTTTTATTAAACCGGCAGTGATTTGCTGCTTGGGTAATTTTGCTGCCAGCTATGTGATGAATAAATTTGGCTTAGCTAACAAAATGCAGGGAATTACTAAGATTCACGGTTCTATTTTTATTACCGACGGAGCGTATGGAAAGATTAAAATCATGCCGATGTTTCATCCGGCAGTTGTTACCTATGATGCTACAAAGATGCCGATTATGGCTAAAGATTTTGCTATTTTAAGAAATATACCTAAGGAAAGACAATGGGATTAGAAACAACAAGGTTAGGCTTTACGAAAGCTTGGGTTACGAGGGAGATTATTTCTGGGATTTTAAAGATGTTAAGTAATTTTAAATAAGTAAGTTATGGTAAGAGGCATATAGGATGCGTCCTAAACGATATGAGTAACAAAGAGCTAGAAAAGAATGAGGTTTTTGTCCGCACTTTTGGTTGCCAGATGAATGTTCGCGATTCGGAGATTATTTCTGGTTTGCTGCGCGCTGCTGGGTATAAAATCGCGCTCACTGACAAAGAGGCAAAGATAATTATTTTTAATACTTGTGCGGTGCGGCAGCATGCTGAAGATCGTGTTTGGAGTTTAATCGGTAGTTATAAGGGTACTAAAATAATCGGTTTGGTCGGATGTATGGCGCAGAATTACCAAGAGCGGGCATTTGATCGGGACGCAAGCGTTAGTTTTGTGATCGGCCCGCAAGATATCCATAAGTTGCCCGAAGTTTTGAGTAAAATTACCCACCACAGTTTACTGGAGCGTAAAGTTTGGGAAACGCAGGGCAGTATCCGTCCGGAAGAAATTTATCGTACCGGATTCCATCAAGATCAAGCGCATACTCAAATCGTAATCTCTGAAGGTTGTTCTAATTTTTGTAGTTATTGCGTGGTGCCGTATGTGCGCGGACCTTTGCGTCATCGTAAATTTCAATCTATTATTGAGGAGATCCGGTCGGCTTTGGATTCAGGGATAAGCCGGATTACTTTGCTTGGGCAGAATGTGAACGCTTATCAGGATGGGGATCTAGATTTTACTAAATTGCTTAAGGCGGTTAACGCTTTAAATGGTTTAGAAGAATTGGGATTTTTCACATCGCATCCTAAAGATGTGCATCTTGAATTTTTTAAGGCGATTAACGAATTGGATAAATTAACCAAGACTTTACATTTACCGGTTCAGTCAGGGGCGGATAGAATTTTAAAACTTATGAATCGGGGGTATACAAGAAAAGATTACTTGGCTAAAGTGACTTCTTATCGTAAGATTGTTGAAGGCGGTACACTGACTACAGATATAATTGTGGGGTTTCCCACTGAGAGTAAGGATGAATTTGAGGAGACGAAGGCTTTGATTTCTGAAGTGGGTTTTAACGGGGCTTATATTTTTAAATATTCGCCGCGTCCAAATACTCAAGCTTCTAAAATCGTTCCGGTAATTTTGGAAAAAGAGATTCAAAAACGACATTTGGAGATTTTAAATTTACAAAGGGCGATTTCAAATAAATTAAAGCATAAACATGCAAAAAAATAAAATTTATTTTTTAGTAGTTGTTTTTTTAATTTACCCGGTATTTTCTTACGGCGCGAATTTAGAGTCTTTAAAAATTGATTTATTGCAAGGCAACTATCGCAGGGTTATCTTTGAAGGCCAGGCGCAGACTGAGGGTTTTAGTTTATCTAATACTGATGAGTTAGATTATCTTTTAGCTTTAAGCTATTTAAAAGAAAATAATTTATCTGCTGCGCAAAATTGCTTTAAAAGGGTGTTAAGTAATTCTCACAGTAAATTTAAAGCTTTGGCGGATTTAGGATTGGCGGATAGCTATTTAATCGGCGGTAATTTCCTGGAGGCACAACATATTTACGAGCAATTAATTGTGGATAATCCGAATTCAAATTTAAAGGGAATGATCTGGTATCGTTTAAGTCAATTAGCTTTACGCCGCGGTAATACTCAGGAAAGTAATGAATATTTATTTAAACTCAGAAGGGATTTTCCGTTGAGCACGGAATTAAGATTGACTAAAAGCCTGCCAAAAAGTAATATTTTATCTCCCGAGCCAGGAGAATTATCGCTGCAGTTAGGATTTTTTGCTAGTCAGCAAAACGCGCTTAATTTTAAAGATAAATTATTGGCCCAAGGCTACCCGGCTTATGTTTTGCCTACTATTCAAGGCTGTCGCGTGCGCGTGGGTAAATTTAAAACTTTAGCCGAAGCTCAAGAGATCGAAAATAAACTTTCCGCGGCGGGTTATCCGGCTAAGCTTTGTGAATAAATTTTTATGGATAAGAAAAAAATAATTTTTTTGTTAGGTGCTACCGGCATAGGCAAAACAACAATCGCTTTAAGTTTAGCTAAAAAAATTAACGCGGAAATTATTTCTTGCGATTCGATGCAGATTTATCGCAAGATGAATATTCTTACGGCTAAGGCGACGGCAAAGCAAAGGAAGAAAAGCCGGCATCATTTGTTAAGTATTTTAGAGCCGACGGTAGAATATAATGTCGCGCAGTACAGGCGTGATGCTTTAAAAATTTGCGCCAAGTTAGATTCTCAGGGGAAGATTCCTTTATTTGTGGGAGGAACGGGTTTATACTACTCGGTGATTGTCGATGGGCTTTTTCCCGTACTGCCGCAAGCTAAAAGGATTCGGGAAAGACTAGAAAAGTTACTTCGTTCTAAAAAATCCGGGTATCTTTATAAAAAGTTAGTTAAAGTTGACCCTCAGGCGGCCGGGAAGATTCATCCGCATGATGGAAGAAGAATCGTTCGAGCTTTAGAAGTTTATCTGCAAACCGGTAAGCCGATTTCTTTTTGGCAGAAAAAAAGAAAAGGATTAGGGAACGAGTATGAGGTTAAATTATTAGGATTAAATCTTAAGCGTGAGTTACTTTATAAAAGAATTGATTTAAGGGTGGAAAAAATGTTTCGTTTAGGTTTAATTAAAGAAGTACAAAAATTGTTAAAATTAAATTTAAGTAAAACTGCTGCTTGCGCGATCGGCATCCCTGAGCTAAAAGGATATTTCAATCAAGAGTATAATTTGGATGAAGCCAAACGTTTGCTGCAGCGTAATAGCCGGCATTACGCTAAACGCCAGCTTACCTGGTTAAGAAAAGATAAGCGCGTAAAATGGATTAATATTAATAATGCGGATACTGCTACGGCAATTGCCCAACGGATTTATAAACTTTTAAATTAAATATTATGCCTGAAAAAGCGCTGTTAATTAGTGTGCAACTTAAAACCGACAAGCATCACTGGCGGGTTGAAGATATTTCTTCGGAATT
>CAIVOB010000016.1 GCA_903907475.1 Candidatus Omnitrophota bacterium | reverse complement strand
AATCGTAGAGGCTGGCAATTCAATTGCGGACTGCGCTTTAAAATAGACAGGGGAAAAATGATTTGGTTTTAGTTCCTGGACTAAACCCACCACCATATTCTCCTTATTCAAGAATAAAATATCAATCGCGAATTGCATAAAAAGCATGTGCACCGAGTTACAGGGACGCAGTACTAAAGCTTGATCGAAAGAAAGACTTTTCCTTCCTAAAAGCCCTTTCATGCGGCTCCAAGGATTATCCGCAACAATTATATCCTGGGCAATTAAAACTTGACGGGTAAGATTACGAATTTTCATTGTTTGAACATATCTTTATTCAGAGGAATCCCGCGCATTTCGATTTCTGCCAAATATGAAGGCTCATATCCGGTACCTAAAAAGTTTCCCACGATTTTTCCCGAACCATCAAAACCAGTCTGCTTAAAAATAAAGATGTCTTTCATCTCGATATGTAAATCATCGCTCATTCCGACTAATTCGGCAATCTCGGTAATTTTACGCGTTCCGTCGGAAAGCCGGGCAGTATGAATCACGATATTTACCGCGCTGGCAATCATTTCGCGAATCGCTCTAATTGGGAGCTCCACCCCGCTCATTAAAATCATTGAATCCAAACGCGTAATTACATCCCGGGTAGAATTGGCATGAATTGTAGTAAGCGAGCCATCGTGTCCGGTATTCATCGCCTGTAACATGTCTAACGATTCCGCTCCGCGGCATTCTCCGATAATAATTCTATCCGGGCGCATACGTAAAGTATTCCTAAATAAATCTCTTCCCGTCACTGCTCCGCGGCCCTCAATATTTGGCGCGCGCGACTCTAAGCGCACCCAATGTTTTTGGCGTAATTTTAATTCCGCGGCGTCTTCAATCGTTAAAATGCGTTCATTATCCGGAATAAACCCGGAAAGAATATTTAACACTGTGGTCTTTCCCGAACCCGTTCCTCCGGAAACAATAATATTCTTGCGCACTTTAACGCTCGCCGCGATAAAATCACGAATTTTTTCATCCAAGGTCCCAATGCGTAAAAGATCTTCGATCGTTAAACGTTCGCGGCCAAACTTCCGAATCGATAATGTCGGGCCAACTAAAGATAATGGAGGAATAATCGCATTCACGCGCGAACCATCCGGAAGCCGCGCATCAACCATTGGAACCGATTCGTCAATTCTTCTGCCTAATGGTGAAATAATGCGTTCGATAATCTGCTTAACTTGTTCATTAGAAATAAATCTCTTACTGGTGAGCTCCAATTTTCCGTCGCGTTCAATATAAACCTGATCTTTGCCATTAACTAAAATATCGGAAATCGTTGGATCGCTAATCAAATCTTCCAACGGCCCCAAGCCTAAAGCCTCGTCGGCAATCTCTTTAATCAAGCGTTTACGCACCTCTAAAGAAGCCAATAATGAATTGGTTTCTTCCGCCAAAATATTAGAGATCGTGCGCTCGCATTTTTCGCGTAACTCCTGAATCTTAGTGGAATCTAAAACTGTGAGATCCAAATGCGAAAGGTTAAGCTCCGTAATTAACCGGTGGTGAATTTTCTTTTTTAATTCAATCACTTCATCTACTTCTTCTTTTTCCTGAAAAAGCGGCTCGACAAGATTCTGCTCCAGCCAAAAATTTTTAGGCTGCGTGGCGGCATCGTGCTTAAATTTAATTAACATCTCCTTTAAAGCGCCATGCTCAATAAATAATTTATCATTACGAATTAAATTATCCGCCAAATCCCGGAAGGATTTCGAAATTCTACTGTTAGGAGAATCCAATACTACCGGATTACGGTTATTAATTGACAGACCGACAATCTTTCCTTCTGAAGGAATATTTGCCACCAGGTCCACCGGAAGAGCGGTTTTTACTTCCTGCCAGCTTACTCCGCCTAAACTTTCCGCGCGATTAAGAATGGCTTTAATCATCTTCAGCGGAAAAGACAATGACTGCAACATATCCAGCGCCCACTTCGTCTGATAGACGCTAATGACATCCGGGGTTAAAACCATCATAATAAGATTAGAATTATTTAAAGCGGCGAAAGAACTTTGCGAGAAGGCCTTACCGGTATCAATAATAATGAAATCATAAACTTCTTCTAATTTGACTAAGATATTACTGATTTGATTTTCTTCAATATGCGTGGCTTGACGCGGACGGAGGATT
>CAIVOB010000015.1 GCA_903907475.1 Candidatus Omnitrophota bacterium | reverse complement strand
GTAACACACATTCATATAGCGGTCAAGTTTTTTATTGACGTTCTAACTTATTATTGTATAATAACTGACGTTTAACTTTTCTTCTTGCAAGGATTTTCAACTCTGTTATAATAGTTATGTTTTACTAAAGTCTGCGAGTTAATTTTATCCACAGATTTATGCAAGGTGTGCATAATCTGTTAATTCTACGGTCTAAAAAGTATGTTGGAGCTTTCTAAAAACTGGGAAGAGGCACTAGGCGATCTTAAAACCAAGCTTGGAGAGACTACGTTCTCTACCTGGATAGCCCCCTTAAAATTTTCTTCCGCGGATAATCAAAATATTAGCCTTGAGGCACCCGATCAATTTTTTAAAGACTGGGTTGAAAAACACTATCTAGGACTTATCCTGGACAGCTTGAAAAACAAGGGCTTGAATAATCTGTTAGTAAAATTGACCGTGGGCATTACCAAAGAGGGCATAAGCATAACCAACAAGCCTAGCGAATTAAATATTAAAAGCCCTTCTTCAGCGGGCCTTCTTAATCTTAATTCACGCTATACATTTGAAAACTTTGTAATCGGCCCGTCCAATCGACACGCTCACGCTTACTCACTTGCTGTTGCTAATTCTCCAGCCAAAACATACAATCCACTATTTATTTACGGCGGGGTTGGGCTGGGAAAAACACACCTTATTCAGGCTATCTGTCATCAAATAAAAAACAATGGTCCTGCAGGAGCTAAGATATGTTATGTTTCAAGCGAAAAATTTACCAACGAGTTAATCGATGCTATTTTGCATCGCACCACCTCGGCCTTTCGACAAAAATACCGCAATTTAGATGTTTTAGTTATTGATGATATCCACTTTATTGCTGGAAAAGAATCCACCCAGGAAGAATTTTTTCATACTTTTAACGCTTTATACGACGCGCACAAACAAATAGTGTTTTCCTCTGACCGGCCACCAAAGGAAATTACTAATTTACAGGAAAGATTGGTTTCACGATTTGGTTGGGGTTTAGCTACTGATATCCAACCTCCAGATTTGGAAACAAGGGTAGCAATTTTAAAAAAGAAAATTGAGCGTGAACCGGTAAGTGTGCCTGATGATGTAATATTTTTTATCGCTCAATTAATTAAAACTAATATCCGTGAGCTGGAAGGAGCCTTAATTAGAACTATAGCTTATTCTTTATTAGAAGAGGAGCCAGTAACCTTACAATTAACCAAAGAAGTACTTAAGGATCTTCTTAAAGAGCCAAAAAAGTTAATTACGGTAGATTTTATCCAGCGCTGTGTAGCTGAAGAATTTGGAGTCTCTTCGCAGGAATTAAAAACCAAGCGACGTAATAAGCAAGTAGTATTGCCACGGCAAATTGCTATGTATCTAAGCCGAGAGTTAACAGATCTCTCTCTCCCAGAGGTAGGGGAGCTTTTTGGAGGCAAAGACCATACCACAGTTTTGCATTCTTACAAGAAAATTAAGGAAGATTTACATAATAACCCGGAATTAAAGGAGCGTCTAGAAAAAGTTATTCAAGTGATTAAACAGTAATCCCAAGGTTGTTGGACAAG
>CAIVOB010000014.1 GCA_903907475.1 Candidatus Omnitrophota bacterium | reverse complement strand
TCACAGTGGGCTCAAGCCGGAACGGTTGAAGAAAAAGTTAAGGCGGCCGGAGCAGTTGATGCGGCATTGTCGCGTTTGTTGATGGTTGCGGAAAATTATCCAAATTTAAAAGCTAATGAAACTTTTCTTAAATTAATGGATGAATTATCCGGAACTGAAAATCGTATTGCCGTAGAACGTATGCGTTATAATGAGGCCGTCAGGGATTATAATGTCACCGTGAGGATGTTTCCCGGTAATATTATTGCCGGATTTTCAGGTTATAAAGTAGCCAGTGAATATTTTAAAGCTGAAGAAAAGGCAAAAGTCGTGCCAGAGGTAAAATTTTAAAATGCCTAAATATATTGTTTTAGTCGGAGACGGAATGGCGGATTATCCGTTAGAAACATTAGGGATGCGCACGCCTTTAGAAGCTGCGCGGACACCGAATATGGATTTTATTGCTCAAAATGGTATCTTGGGGCAGGCAAAAACCATTCCCCCTAAAATGACACCGGCATCCGATGTGGCGAATCTTTCTATTCTCGGATATGACCCTAAAATATATTATTCCGGGCGCGGTCCTTTAGAAGCCGCCAATTTGGGAATTGAATTAGAAGATGACGATGTGGCTTTTCGTTGTAATCTCGTCACGGTTTCCGGTGATATTCTGCTTGATTATAGCGCCGGACATATTAAAACTAATGAAGCGGAAAAATTAATTAAATTTATTAATCAAAAATTAGGGAGTAATAAATTGCGTTTTTTCCCCGGAATAAGTTATCGGCACCTACTTTTAGTTAAACGTGGCGCGGAACTAAAACTTGAGAATTTAAAATGCCAGGCTCCGCATGATGTTTCCGGTCAAAGTATTAGTAAAAATATGCCTCGCGGCGCTAACGCGGATTTAATTATTCAATTGATGCAAGACTCGCGGGAGCTATTAAATAACCATGAAATTAATCAGATTCGCCTAGATTTAAAAGAAAACCCCGGAAATATGATTTGGCTTTGGGGTCAGGGGAAAAAACCAAGTATGCCGCAATTTCGTGAAAAATTTGGTTTAAACGGGAGTGTTATTTCAGCGGTCGATTTAATTAAAGGCCTGGGGCGAATTCTAGGATTAGAAGTTATCAATGTGCCCGGAGCAACCGGTTACTATGATACGGATTATGAAGGAAAAGCCCAGGCGGCAGTTAAATCATTAGCTAAAAAGGATTTTGTTTTTGTGCACGTGGAAGCTCCGGATGAAGCCGGGCATAACGGTGATCTGCGTGAAAAACTTACCGCGATTGAGCGGTTTGATCAACACGTGGTAGGGAGTTTATTAAAGTATTGCCAGAATAAAGCGGATTGCCGAATTCTCGTACTCCCGGATCACGCCACGCCGGTAGCTTTAAAAACTCATACTGCCGAAGCGGTACCGTTTGCTATTTTTGGCAAAGATATCGTGGCAAAGAATTTTCTTAATTATAGCGAGAAAGAAGCCAAAAAATCTGATTTATTTTTTGAGGAAGGATATAAGCTTTTGGAATATTTTATTCTCGGGAGACTAAATTAATGCCTAAGAAACTTGTGGTGCAAAAATATGGAGGCTCATCGGTAGCCAATGTCGAACGTATTCAAAGAGTTGCACAAAGAGTGGTCAGTTACGCTAAAAAAGGGTTTAATTTAGTAGTTGTTGTTTCGGCGTTAGGCGATACTACGGATGAATTAATCGAGTTGGCGGATCAAATCGATGCTGCTCCATCGGAACGTGAAATGGATATGCTGCTTTCTACCGGAGAGCAAATTTCAGTCGCGCTTTTAGCGATGGCAATTAATAAGCTTAAAAAACAGGCAATTTCATTTACCGGAGCGCAAGTGGGGATTATTACCGATACGAGCCATACGCGGGCAAGAATTATTAAAATTAATACCGATAGAATTAATAAAGAATTGCAGTTGGGTAAAATTGTGATTGTTGCCGGATTCCAGGGCGTGACCTTAAATCAAGATATCACTACTTTAGGCCGGGGCGGGAGCGATCTTACGGCCGTAGCTTTAGCGAAGGAACTTAAAGCTGATAGTTGTGAAATTTATACCGATGTGGAAGGAATTTATACTACTGATCCGCGGATTGAGCCGCGGGCGCAAAAAATAGCGGCAATTACATACGATGAAATGTTAGAGATGGCATCGCTTGGGGCGCAGGTGATGCAACCGCGTTCAATTGAAGTGGCAAAAAAATTTGACGTTCCTTTACATGTGCGTTCGTCATTTTCTTTAAATTCCGGAACGATGATTATTAAGGAGGTTAAAAAGATGGAAGATGTTGTTGTCAGCGGCATAACTTTAAATAAAAATGAGGCGAAAATTACTCTTTGTGGCGTTCCGGATAAACCAGGAGTGGCGGTAAAATTATTCCAGGATTTAGCGGCATCCGGTGTAAGCGTTGATATGATTGTGCAAAATGTTTCGCACACTCGGCAAACGGATATTTCATTCACCACTACTAAAATAGATTGCGGAAAGGCAAGTAAGATTACAAAAAAAGTGGCGCAAAAAATCGGAGCCGGAGAAGTACTAATCGATGAAGATATTGCCCGGGTTTCTATTGTCGGTGTCGGGATGAAATCACATCACGGAGTGGCAGCAAAAATGTTTGGAATTATGGCAAAAAATAAAATCAATATTGAAATGATCTCGACCTCCGATATTAGTATCTCTTGTATTATTAAGAAAAAATACGCGGAAATGGCGGTGAAAAAATTACACGCTGAATTTGGATTAAACAAGTAGGGGATAAATATGCCTAAAGTAAAATTATACGATACGACATTACGGGATGGTTCACAAGCGGAAGGGATCTCCTATTCCGTGAGAGATAAAATTCGCATCGCTGAAGAGTTAGATAAAATAGGAATTCATTATATTGAAGGCGGTTGGCCGGGCTCTAACCCGAAAGATCGTGAATTTTTCTTAAAAATAAATTCTTTAAAACTTAAGCATGCTAAAATTGCTGCTTTTAGCATGACACGCCGGCCGGGAATAACAGCGGATAAAGATAGTAATATCGCCGCGCTTTTAAAATCTAAAGCTCAGGTAATTACGATTGTGGGGAAAACCTGGGATTTTCACGTGACTGAAGTTTTAAAAACCACTTTAGAAGAAAATTTAGCGATGATTGATGATACGATAAGTTTTCTGATTAAAAAAGGTTTTTTAGTTTTTTACGACGCGGAACATTTTTTTGATGCTTACAAAGCGAATAAAGATTACGCTTTGAAAACTTTAACTAGCGCCCAGAACGCCGGAGCGGGTAATGTTTGCTTATGCGATACTAATGGCGGCGCATTAACCTCTGAAATAATGAATGTTATTAGTGAATTAAAAAGTAAAATTAAAGTTGAATTGGGCATTCATTGTCATAATGACGCGGGAGTGGCAGTTGCTAATTCTTTAGCTGCCGTCGAAGCCGGCGTGTCAATGGTCCAAGGGACAATTAACGGTTATGGAGAACGCTGCGGCAATGCCGACTTAATTACGATTATCGGGAACTTAAAAACTAAACTCCGTAATGATTGCATTACCGATGCACAGCTTGGACAATTGACGCATCTTTCGCGTTTTGTGAGCGAAATTAGTAACATGCGGGTTAAAAATGAACAACCTTTTGTCGGTGATTCGGCTTTTGCGCATAAAGGCGGAATGCATATCAATGCCATTATGAAAAATCCGCGGACCTATGAACATCTTGATCCGGCTTTAGTGGGAAATCACCGCAGGATTTTAGTTTCTGAATTGGGTGGTAAGACAGGTATTCTTTTACGAGCTAAGGATATGCATTATGATTTAAATAAAGAAGATCACCAAACTAAGAGGATTTTAGCTTTAGTGCAGAAATTAGAGCATGAAGGATTTCAATTTGAGGCAGCGGAAGCTTCCTTCCAAGTCTTAATGCACAGAGCGTTAAAAAAATATAAAAAATTCTTTACCTTGGAAGGTTTTAGAGTCGTGATCGAAAAACAATCCGATAAAAAGATCACTTCTGAAGCGATTATAAAACTTAATATTCGCGGGGTCAAAGAGCATACTGCCGCTGATGGCGATGGCCCGATTAACGCTTTAGATAACGCTTTACGAAAAGCTTTAAAAGATTTTTATCCTACGCTTTCAAAAATGCATCTGTCGGATTTTAAAGTGCGGGTGCTTGAAGAAAAAGCTGGAACGGCGGCTAAAGTAAGGGTTTTAATCCAATCACAGGATGAAGCAGACTCCTGGAATACCATTGGCGTGCATGAAAATATCGTGGAAGCCAGTTGGCAGGCCCTGGTTGATAGTATTGAATATAAGTTACTTAAGGATGCTAAATAAGCGTTAATGGCTACTGAGCTGTCGAAGCAATATAATCCGCAAGAGGTAGAAGATAAGTGGTATAAACTTTGGGAAAAAGATGGAATTTTTACTACCCAAGTTTCTAAAACTAAACCTGCTTTTTGCATTGTTATTCCCCCGCCCAATGTGACCGGAGTCCTGCATATGGGTCACGCGCTAAATAATAGCATTCAGGATATTTTAATTCGCTACCGAAGAATGAATGGTTTAAACAGCCTTTGGATGCCGGGAACGGATCATGCCGGAATCGCGACGCAAAATGTTGTCGAGCGCGCTTTAGCCAAAGAGGGTTTAAAGCGTCAAGATTTGGGCCGCGAAAATTTTATTGCCAAAGTTTGGGAGTGGAAAGAAAAGCATGGAGCGACAATTATTCATCAGTTAAAAAAACTGGGAGCATCTTGCGATTGGAGCCGACTGCGTTTCACCATGGACGAAGAGTATTCTAAAGCAGTGACGGAAGTTTTCGTAAGACTGTATGAAAAGAAATTAATTTACCAAGGTAACTATATCATTAACTGGTGCCCGCGTTGTCAGACTGCCTTAAGCGATGAGGAAGCCAGCCACGTTGAATCAAACGGTAAACTTTATTACCTCAAGTATCCTTTAAAAGATCGCCCACAAGAATTTATTACTGTCGCCACCACGCGCCCGGAAACGATGCTTGGTGATACGGCAGTGGCGGTTCATCCGAAGGATAAACGCTACCAAAAATACATCGGTAAAATGCTACTTTTACCAATCGTTAACCGTTCAATTAAAGTTATCGCCGATAATTCCGTGAATCAGGATTTTGGAACCGGAGCAGTCAAAGTTACTCCGGCGCATGATCCAAATGATTACCGTTTAGGTAAAAAACATAACTTAGAATTTATTAATGTCCTTGAGCCGGATGGACGGATAAATTCGGCTGGGCTTAAATACTCTGGACTTGATCGTTTTGCGGCTCGGGAAGCCCTGCTGGCTGATTTACAAGCTCAAGGTTTATTGGAAAAGATTACCGACCACCAACTTTCGATTGGGCATTGTTACCGCTGTCAGACGATTGTCGAGCCTTATTTATCCAAGCAGTGGTTTGTAAAGATGTCTCCTTTAGCGCGGCCGGCAATTGAGGCGGTAAAAAGTAAAAAAATTAAATTTTATCCGCAACGTTGGACTAAAGTCTATCTGAATTGGATGGAAAATATTCAGGATTGGTGTATCTCGCGGCAAATCTGGTGGGGGCACCGTATTCCGGTATATTATTGCCAAAGTTGTAATAAGAAAAAACCCGGAACGGGAATTATTGTTGCTAGAGAGAAACCTTTAAAGTGTCCGAAATGCCAAGCACTTGATTTAACCCAGGACGAAGATGTTTTAGATACTTGGTTTTCTAGCTGGCTTTGGCCGTTTGCAACTTTGGGCTGGCCCAAGGATAGTGCGGATTTAAAATATTTTTATCCTACCACAACCCTAGTTACCGCGCCGGAGATTATTTTTTTCTGGGTCGCCAGAATGATTATGGCCGGTTTAGAACTAAAAAAACAAATTCCTTTTAGAGACGTTTATATTCACGGCACGGTGCGTGATATCACCGGGGCAAAAATGTCTAAATCACTGGGTAATGTTATTGATCCGTTAGAAATTATTGCTGAATACGGAACAGACGCTTTACGGTACAGTTTAATTTCTATCACTGCCAGCGGCCAGGATGTTTTTTTATCGAAAGAAAAATTTGAGCAGGGTAGAAATTTTGCTAATAAAATTTGGAATGCGGCGCGTTTTATTTTAATGAATCTTAACGCTGAAGAGACTAATGTCGACCTGTGTATTTTTTCTAAAAATAATAACCTTGATCTTGTTAACCGGTGGATTTTAAGCCGTTTTTATTCTACTTTAAAAAATACCCAAGCGGAATTAAATGCATATAAATTTAATGAAGCCGCTAACGGGCTCTATGTAT
>CAIVOB010000013.1 GCA_903907475.1 Candidatus Omnitrophota bacterium | reverse complement strand
CGGAAGGTAAGAGAATAAGTAAGGTTAGGCAATTATTTTCAAGTTTTTTTGAGAAACTTGATAAGAAAATGGAAGAGAAAGCTAAGTCTCAGGATTGTTGCTGTAAGTCAGCTGGGAAGGGGAAGAATTCATGTTGCAGTTGATTGTTAATTGGTTTGTTTATGATTTGCTGAAATTACCCGTAGCATCAAAATTGGCAGAAGTAGTAAGCTTTTTTCTTTATGATGCAATAAAGATTCTACTTTTACTTCTTGTGATGATTTCGGTTATTGGTTTCTTGAGGACTTTTTTACGTCGTGAAAAGATTAAGGAATGGCTAAATAAGCGCGGTGGTTTTGGGAATCTGTGCGCTTCGATTTTTGGAGCAGTCACGCCTTTTTGTTCCTGTTCGTCTATCCCGATTTTTTTTAGTTTTCTTGAAGCGGATATTCCGCTCGGTATAGCGTTCTCTTTTCTGATAACTTCTCCGATAATTAACGAGTATCTGGTGGTGTTAATGTTTGGGTTTTTTGGTTGGAAGATTACATTTGCCTATGTTCTAGGAGGTGTAATGATCGGAGTGGTTTCAGGGATTATTTTGGGGAGAATGGGTTTAGAAAAATATCTGGTGCGTAATATTTTTTCGTCTGATCCGAACACCCTTACTAATGGAACAAGCTATCAGAATTTAAGAGCGAGAATTTTATTCGGAGTCAATGAAGCCCTTTCAATTGTAAAGAAATTATGGATTTGGATATTGGTGGGTGTTGGAATAGGCTCGCTTATACATAATTATGTTCCACAGGAGGCTGTTCAGGGAATTATTAGTAAGACGGGGTTTTTCTCGGTTCCCATTGCGACTTTAATCGGGGTTCCTTTGTATGGTAGTTGCGCGGCGATATTACCGATTGCGATAGTTTTATTTCAGAAAGGTTTTCCCTTGGGGACTGCTTTAGCCTTTATGATGGCGGTTTCTGCCTTAAGTTTACCTGAAGCTATTATGCTTAGGAAAGCAATGAAAATGCAGTTGATCGCCATCTTCTTTGGGATTACAACATTAGCGATTATTCTTATCGGATATGCTTTAAATTTATTACAGCAGATATTGATTTAAATAGAGAGTTGTTTTAAAGATCGAAAATGGAGCAGTTGTAGATGATTTTATCTAAATGAAAGGGCGCGATGAATAAAATTGTCATGATTGATGAATCTTTATGTATTGGTTGCGGACAATGTGTTGAGATTTGTCCGAAGAAAATTCTTTTTCTCGATTTAAAGACGAGTAAATGTAAAGTTAGCGATGAAACCAAATGCGGCAAGGCGCAGTGTTGTGAGAAAATCTGTCCCGTAAAAGCAGTGAAAATCGTAAAATAGATAAAGGCCAGGCGAATAAGTAGAATATGAATTTAGCAAAGCTGAAGTTTAACTTAAAAAAATATCGCGATAAGAAAAAGGCGAAAATATTACAAGGGTTTTTTAAGACCGGACCCGGAGAGTATGCTCAAGGTGATATTTTTATCGGGGTTACTGTACCGAATTTAAGGATTTTGGCTAAGCAGTATCAAGGTTTGACGCTCAATGAAGTTTTGCGCTTGCTCAAATCTAAAATTCATGAAGAGAGATTATTGTCTTTGCTTATCCTTATTTTAAAATATCGCCAAGCGGATCTACCGGGGAAAGAAAGGATTTATCAAGCGTATCTAAATCATTCTCAATATATAAATAATTGGGATCTTGTTGACGTTACGGCCAAGCATGTTGTCGGTGATTTTCTTAAAGATAAAGATCGCGCGCCGCTTTATCGATTAGCGCATTCTAAATTTTTATGGGAGAAAAGAATTGCTATTCTATCAACCTTTTGTTTTATTGAGTGTAAAGATTTTAAAGATACATTAAAAATAGCGGAAATTCTTCTTTCTGACGCGCACGATTTGATTCATAAAGCAGTGGGGTGGATGTTGCGGGAAGTGGGTAGGCGGGATATGGTTTGTGCAGAAAGGTTTTTGAAGCAATATTATGCTACAATGCCCAGAACGATGTTAAGATATGCTATTGAGCGGTTTCCGGAGGCAAAAAGACAGGCATATTTACAAGGTCGGGCATAAATTAGTCATAAGGAGTAAATTTTATTTGGGCTAAGATTACCAATTTAGCCCTTTTTGTTTGCTTATAATCTATAGATTTGTGGTAAAATAATCCTTAAGAATCTTTTAGTACTAATTTACGGTGGAGAAATAGATCAGAAAATAAAATGCCAAAAATAATAAACTTAATTGAGAATAAAAATCGACGCTATCAGACCAAGTTTAGTTTTGGGGCGACATCAGCAATTATTACTAATTTAGGAATTATTGTGGGCTTAGATACTTTAACACACCCTAAATTAAGTATTATTGCTGGAATATTAGTGGTCGCTTTAGCGGATAATATTGCTGACTCGTTTGGTATTCATATCTATCAAGAGTCTGAGTGTATTGACACTAAAGAAGTGTGGTTTTCTACAATAACTAATTTTTTTACGAGAATATTTGTTTCGTTGACATTTATCGCTCTGGTAGCTTTTTTACCTTTAAATTTGGCGCTGCTATGTTCTGTTGTCTGGGGGCTAGCGTTACTCTCAATCGTAAGCTATATTATTGCGAAAGAAAGAAAAGTGAATCCTTATTTAGCGATTCTGGAACATATTACGATTGCTGTTTTTGTCATTACCTTAAGTCATTTTCTGGGAAGATATGTAATCAATAAATTTATAATTGCGGTTTAAATAAGCAGGGAAAGAATTAAAGATGAATTTACTTCGGTTAGCTTTTAAAAATCTTTGGTATAGAAAGATGCGCACTGGCTTGACAATTTTAGGTGTGGGCACAAGTATTGCCGTTTTTGTGGCTTTAGTCGGATTAGCGGGTATTTTTACCGATGCTTTCCGGCAGATGTATAAGTCGCGCCAGACTGATCTGGTGGTGCGGGAAAAAGGAAATTTTGATTTTTTATCCAGCGGAATTGATGAAAATTATGCGGATAAAATTATGCAGCTCCCGGAAGTTTTGAATGTTAGTAAAATATTGATTGATTTTTCTTTAGCCGGGTCAAAAGATTATTTTCTTGTATTAGGTTGGGACAAAAAATCGAGCTTATTTTCAAAAATAAAGATTCAAGGCCGGCGTCCAGAGGCAGAAGATGAGGCTTTAATCGGAGCAAATATTGCTAAGAAATTTAATAAAAAGATTGGTGATAATATTGAGGTTAAAGGTTGGAAATTGACGATTGTCGGTATCTTCGAAAGTAAAAGTATGTTTGAAGAGGGGAGTGTCATAATTCCGCTAGAAAAGTTGCAAAAGATAAAGAAAGTTCCCGGGAAGGTGACTTTGTTTAATTTGGTGGTTAAAAAAGGTTTATTTTTAGATGGCCGGCCGGTAAGTGATGAAAGTCAGATTGAACGGATACGTTCTTTGATTGCAGCGATGCTGCCGGATACTGAAGTTAAGAGTGTGGGAGATATTGTCGCGGCAGATAATACGATGGCTTCCTTTCTTAATTTTGCCTGGGCGGTATCAATTATTGCTTTTATCGCGGCAATTTTAGGGATAATTAATACGATGGTTACTTCTGTATTAGAACAGACGAGTAAGATTGGGATTTTGCTGGCGATTGGTTGGAGAAAATTAAAAATTTTATGCTTAGTGCTTTACGAATCCATATTCTTAGGGATATTGGGAGGCGTTTTTGGTTTAATTCTCGGTTATGGGATTATGAATCTTCTGGTGCAATCACCGCAATTACAGAATATTGGTAGAATTGAATATAATTTTATTTTTATGTTTAAAGTAATCATGGTTTCATTGTTAGTGGGTTTCTTATCGGGAATATATCCAGCCATTAGAGCAATTTCTATTAAGCCAATTGAGGCATTACGTTATGAATGAAACGCCATTAATTGAAACGATCAATCTTTCCAAATATTATAAAGATGGCAAAGTCTTGGCGTTAGATAATGTGAGTTTAAAGGTTACCCAAGGTGAATTTTTGGTGATAAAAGGGTCCAGTGGGAGCGGAAAATCGACCTTATTACATTTAATCGGTGGTTTGGATCTTCCGACCAAGGGAGAGATTTATTTTCAAGGACAAATTGCCAGTAAGGTCTACCGCCAAAAAGGATTTAGGTTAAATAATTTAGGGTTTGTCTTTCAAGCCTTTTATTTATGGCCGGTACTTAATGTTTTGGAAAATGTTTTATTGCCTTTAATGGAATCTACTCTGAACAAGCAAAAGAAGCTGCAAAAAGCGCAGGAGGTGATTGCTTTAGTGGGGGTAACTAATAAAATTACATCTGCAGTGAGTAATCTTTCTATCGGGCAAAGGCAAAGAGTCGCGGTCGCCAGAGCCTTGGTTATGAATCCTAAGCTTATCTTAGCGGATGAACCTACTGGAAATTTAGATTCTAATAATACTGAAAATATTTTGACACTTTTTAGGCAGTTGAATAAAGAAAAAAAT
>CAIVOB010000012.1 GCA_903907475.1 Candidatus Omnitrophota bacterium | reverse complement strand
GCTCACGTAAAAATCCAGCCGGAAGTAACAAATTATTACCAAAAGGCGCTCTAGCATCGATCGTCACGATCTCCAAGTCCTTGACTATCCCCCATTGCTGAAAACCATCGTCTAAAATAAGAATCTGCGCGTTATATTCTTGGAGCGCTTCCTGGGCTGATTTTAATCTATCTCGATTAACAATCACATTTACCAGGGGAAGATTTTTTTGTAACATTGCCGGTTCATCACCCAAACCCGCCAGCCCCGATTGGCGCTTATCACGTTCATATCCTCGAGTAAGAATCGCCACCCGTTTACCAGCCTGGCTGAATTTATTTGCTAAATACTCCACTAAAGTAGTTTTACCAGTACCGCCCAAAGTAATATTCCCCACGCTAATTACCCGGGCTTTCAAGCGCTGCGGCCTTAAATGCTTAAATTTAACTAAAATCACAACCCCTAACCCATAGATTCCCGAAAACAAAAATAAAATTCCTTTAATCAATACCGCCAGCGGGCCATTTATTCTTCCGGAAGCTAAATTATAAAGATAAGTTCTAATTGCACACATAATTTTAAAAATTTAAATTGTTTTTAAGAGCATCAAAACTCCGATAATGATAAACAACGAGGCTCCAAGATAACGCATTAATTCCGGTTTTATGAATCTAGCCAAGATTGACCCGAGAAAAACGGATATTATCGTCACAATAATATAAGCACTTACCGAGCCTAGCCAAACAGAAATTGGTTTACCGGTCTTTGCTGCCATGCCAATCCCCACTAGTTGTGTCTTATCCGCCAATTCCGCGAAAAATACCGCTCCAAACGTTGCCAAAATTACTTTCCAATCCATAGCACTTCCCCTTTCTTAAATACTAAAATTTAACAACATATGTTATCACACAAGCCACTGCAGAACAACAAATTTCTAAGATAAAAACGTAAGAATAGCAACAAGATATGACTAAAAAAGCTTTAGCTAATCCGCAGGAAGCGAGGAAAGATTACGTTCGATAAATTCAACTATTTTTTGCTGCTCTTGCGTAGAAAGTCCATAAAACTCGACTCCGATACCCGGATACTCATGCGGTTGAACTACCCGGTCCGGGATCCAGACTATTCGGGCATTGAATACTTGCTCCTCTTGACTAGGAGCAAGTTTCATCTTTAAAATTACCTCCGCGCCTAAATTAAATTTATTGCAGCCGAAAATAAAAGCTCCCACCGCACTTAAATTAAGAATATCCGCCTTAAAGCAAATTGGCTCCGCAGTAACTTTAGATTTTAATTCAATTTTCAAATCAATCGGTAAGCGCTTAAATCTACGGCGTAAAGGCTGTTTCTTAATCGCGGCAATAATCTTATCTTCCTTAAAACTATTTAAAGCGCACTCTTCGGTGGAATAAATTTCAATCGCCCGCTCCATACCGGAAATTGCCAATACTCCTTTAAGGTGCGCCGGGAGATTAATAAACTTCATCCTGGCGCAAGAATTAATTACCTCTTTATAAGCAATTACTAACACTGAGATACCCATATAATCAATTAATTCCACATCTTCCAAATTACAAATAAATTCGCGATAACCTTCGCCTAAGCATTCTCCCACAATCGCGACAAGATTCGCAGCATCAACATTAATTTTGCCGGATAAATCTAAAATTAAAATATTATCTTTTTGCCTTAATTTTATTTCTAACATTTTTTATAATTTTCCTCTCTTACGCGTTTTAAAATAAACTAATTTTCACTTTAAAAACTAAATTAATAAACTCTACAACTATCCTGGGCCTGCCAAAACTTAAAAAGCGCGATATTCTCTTTAGCCAATACTCCGGGCGTAATCTTAATTTTACTTTGCGTGATTTTCTTAAGCTTAAAATTAGAAATCGCCAACTCATTAAAACCGAATTGTCGGGCATCCTTAATTTTAGCCCCATAAACAATCTCTTTGATTCTCGCCCAATGACAAGCAGCAAAACACATTGGACAAGGCTCACAGGTGGAATAAATTACACACCCCGAGAGGTCAATTTTTTTAAGTTTCCGTGTTGCCGCGCGAATCGCCATTATCTCAGCGTGCGCGGTAATATCAGTATTTTTCCAAACTTGATTATGAGCACAAGCCAGAATACGGCCGTCTTTAACGATACAAGCGCCAAAAGGAGTCTGCCCAAGCTTTATCCCCGCTTCGGCTTTTTTAATCGCGTAACGCAAAAATTTTAAGTGGTTATTCTTCATTCTACAAAAATATAAAACTCCTCGATTTTTGCCGCAGGTACTTCTTTTTCCCAGACCCGACGATTTTCAAAACGAATTACCGCCCTTCCGCATTGCAGTGTTCTAAAAGACCAGACCTCCGCTCCTAAGGAACCGGGCAAATCCGATGTTTTTACCTGATACTCTCTTTTCACGAATTCTAAAACCGCAAGAGGAGAAATCCTCGTTAACTGCCAGCTAAACCCCGTAGTCGGGCAAGACTCTAAAGTCAATGTAAACACTTTATGCGCCGGCAAACGTAAAGACTTGAAATTTCGAGAAAAATTATTTTGCGCCAAAACCGGTATCGCGAAAATAATCACTCCTAAAAAAACTAACCAACAATTATAATATTTTCTTTGCATAAACCACTTAAAAAATTAAACCAAAAATACAAGCCAAAGTAGTACTTAAATTAACTAAAATTGTTAAAGCGCAAATTCGTTCCAACTTTTTTCGGTCCGCATAAGCCTGACGCAGCATTAAATGGGCTAAGCCTAAACTTAAAAACCACACCGGCAAATAAAAATACAGGGTTTTAAACGGTAACCCAAAATACAGGG
>CAIVOB010000011.1 GCA_903907475.1 Candidatus Omnitrophota bacterium | reverse complement strand
TAGGGAGATTGACAATGTGTGACTATACTTCTTATCACCTCGCCTTTGGCGGAAGGAATGGCAATGATGATCTCCTCAACGCCATACTCTTCAACAATAGAAGGAATATCGCTACAAGCCCCTAAAATACTTACTCCTTGAATACGTAGATTTATTTTTCTTCGGTCATCATCGATAAAACCTACTACCTCTATATTGGTTTTAATGTTAATCCGACTTTCCCTCAATACCATGACCCCTGCTTCACCTGCCCCTACAATTAAGGCCTTTTTACGCTTAGTTCTATGTTCAGGGCGGAATTTCTCCCTAACTAACCGGTTAATAAAACGAATACCTGCTATAAAACAAAAACTTAAGATAAAATCTAAAACAAAAATTGAACGCGGGAAACCCACAAAGGTATGGATAAAAGCAACCGCGAGAATAAAACACAGCGTGGCTAAAATATGTGCCTTAAGGATCCTCCAGATATCATCTATGCTGGCGTATCTCCATAGACCGGAATAAAGTCCAAAATAACCAAAAGTAACCATTTTAATGCAGACAAAAATAGGGAGAGTTTTAATAATCACCTGCCAAAAACTATTGTCAATATTAAAATCTAACCGCAGATAAAAGGCGAGTATATAGGCGCAAATCACCAAAGCTAAGTGGAGAGCTATGATAAACAAACGCCGAAACTTAAGAATTAACTCTTTTAGGTTCATAACCTAATATTATATAGTAAAATATAGTTTTAGCAATTAAGAAAATACGAAAATCGTGTCATTGCGAGGAGGGCAAAGCCCGACGAAGCAATCCAGGCTTTAAGGCTAGTTTAATGCTGGACGCCTTCTCTTTTTACAACCTTTATCACAGTCAAAAGGATGATATAAAGATCAAAGGCAAAGGAACGGTGACTGAGGTAATATTCATCAAAAGAAACCTTTACGGGAATTGCTAAATCGTCTCTCCCATTGACCTGTGCCCAGCCCGTAACTCCGGGAAGAAGCTTATGGATGTTATTTTTAGTGCGTAATTCCACTAAATCATCCTGATTAAATAATGCCGGCCGGGGCCCTACAAAACTCATATCTCCTTTTAAAACGTTAAATAATTGCGGCAATTCATCAAGGCTGTATTTACGCAAAAATTCTCCCCCGGGAATCAAATATCTTTCAGGATTTTCCATTAAATGCGTGGCTACCTGAGGCGTATTCAATTTCATCGTCCTGAATTTTGCCATTTTAAAAATTGTGTTATTTACACCAACGCGGTCTGTCCAGAATATAGCCGGCCCCTTAGACATTAGTTTAATTAACGCGGCAATAACTAACATCAAGATGCTAAACAGAACTATCAAAACCAAGGCTAAAATTAAATCAAAAATCCGCTTCATCTTCGTCATTGCGAGGCGCGAAGCGCCGAAGCAATCTCAACTCCCTTCACTGTCTCTCTAATCCCTTCTTCCAGTGTAAAAGGTGGCTTCCATCCAAGCAATTTCCTAATCTTACTGCTATCAACAAACAAGGATCCCGTAAATTTTTCAAATTCTTCGCTCTTACCTACAACCCTACATAGTGCTTTTAGGATACCAGGATGTAAAGAAAATAAAATCGCCTTCTTTCCCATTGCGCGAGCAATCAGATTTATTAAATCCGGTGTAGACACGTCCTCCCCATCACTTACTAAAAAAGTTTCGCCTGCTGCACGCGGATGATTAATGCAAGCAACAATAGCATCCACCAAATTACCAAGGTAAAGAAAGCTGCGCCGATTGCTAATATTTTTAAACGGTAAGGGTATTCCGGAGCCAGCAATCTTAAGCAAACTCTTGAAATTTGCCTTCACCCCCGGACCATAAACCAAAGGAAGCCGCAAAATTACCACTTGAAGCCCAGTCTCAACAGCTATACCAGCCAACCTATCTTCAGCTTCTCGTTTACTAATACCATAAGCATCCTGGGGTGCAGGTATATCCTTCTCTGTATATGCCCCCTCCGTCATTGCGAGGCGCGAAGCGACGAAGCAATCTCGACAGCCTTCACCGTTTACCTTGACCGAACTAACAAAAATAAATCTCTTAACTCCTGCCTTTGCAGCCATTTGCGCCAGGCGCTCAGTCCCAAACACATTCACTTTACGAAAAGATTCAATAGGATCTATCACAGTTTCATCCATAATATGAACACGTGCCGCTAAATGAATAACCGTATCCACTCCAACTAAAGCTTGTTGCCAATCCGTCAACTCATCTATATCTCCCACTTGAATGTATTCATCAGTCCCAGAAACATCACGCACATTATTACGCACAGCCGCACGAACAGAATAACCATTTTCTCTCAAGAAAGCACACAAATCGCGACCAATAAATCCGTTCGCGCCGGTAACCAATATCTTCATTTTATTCTTTCGGAACCCGAGAGATATTTCTCAAAGTTTCCCTGTTCACTACTTTTCTTTCTCTATCGAAAACCCATCCCCATTTATTAAAATATTTGACACCTGAAGAAATAAGATATTTTAAGAGAACCACATCTTTATTGGACCCCCTCTCATAATTATGATAAACAACCGCTTCAGGATAATATACAGTACGATATAGTCTATGTATCCTTCTTGACAGGTCGAGGTCCTCGAAATAAAGGAAAAATCTCTCATCAAAAACCCCCGATTTAGTCAAAACTTCAGTGCGCAAAAACATAAAACAACCGGATAGATATGGCACATCCATTTGCTTATTATAATCGGCGAAGCCTAACTCATATTTACTTAGGAAATTGATCAAAATGTTAGAGCCTCTGTCACAAGATTTTCTGAGCAATAAATCAAAAGGAGTAGGCAGTAAACGGCATAGATGCTGTATTGAACCGTCCGGATACAGCACTTTGGGCATCAGAGATCCTACATCCAAGCTGCTCTCCATAAAACTAAATATTTTTTCTAAAACTCCTGTCTCAAAATAAACATCTGGGTTCAAAACCAAGGAATACTTAGTCTGCCAAAGCATTTTCCGAAGAGCGATGTTATGACCGACCCCAAAACCTAAATTTTTATTATTAAAAATGTATTCTACTCTTTCACCAGAACAAGCACTCCGCAAATCATCTGTAGGAGAATTGTCGATAAGATAAAGATAAGTCTTTAAATCTGTGTTCAAAAAACTATCGACGGCTTTCTTTAAAATATCCCTGTTATTTCTAAACGTCACAATAGAAGCTACGACATCATACATTATTTTTTTGCCTCAATCGATTTA
>CAIVOB010000010.1 GCA_903907475.1 Candidatus Omnitrophota bacterium | reverse complement strand
TCCTAAAGTTATTAAGAAAAGATCTGCTGCGGCAGAGCTAAAAATTAATTTGCAGCAAGCGATTGAGCGCGAGGATTTTGAAGAGGCCGCGCGCCTGCGTGATCAAATTCGCCAGTTGGAAAATAAAAAAACCAAGGATGATTAAAGATGTTAGTTAATGATTTATTAAATCATACGAGCGAATGGCTTAAAGGTACGGGACCGAATTCGGATATTGTAATTTCTAGCCGGATTCGTTTAGCGCGCAATTTAACTAAGTTTCCTTTTCCGCATTGGGCATCCAAAGAAGATTTGGATGCCGTGGTGCAGCGCACTAAAAATGCGATGGCTAAAGTTGATCTTTTAAAAAAATCTACTTTTTTTAAACTCGTAGATTTAGATAGTATTGATAAACAGTTTCTGGTTGAGCGGCATCTCATGTCAATCGAGCATACTCAAAAGACCGAACAAAAAGCGGTGCTCATTAATGACGAAGAAATTATTGCCGTAATGGTTAATGAAGAGGATCATCTGCGTTTACAGATTATGCAATCGGGATTTAATCTTTTGGAAGCCTGGAATATTATTAATGTGATCGATGAAGAGTTGTCTAAGCTCTTAGATTATGCTTTTTTAAGTGACTTTGGTTATCTTACTGCTTGTCCGACAAATACCGGTACCGGAATGCGGGGTTCGGTAATGTTGCATTTGCCGGCCCTGGTTATGAGCCATCAGATCGAGCGGGTATTGGCGGCAATCGCGAAGTTAAGTTTTACTACCCGGGGACTTTACGGGGAAGGAACCCAAGCCAGCGGTAATTTTTTTCAAATTTCGAATCAAGTTTCATTGGGGCATAGCGAAGAAGAGATTATCGAGAATATTAATGGATTAATTCGACAGATTATTGAGCAAGAAACTCAGGCGCGGCAGATTTTATTGGCTAAGAATAAGGAGCTATTGGAGGATCGTATTAATCGGAGTTTGGGAATTTTAAAAAACGCGCGCATTATTTCCAGTCAAGAAACGATTGAATTATTATCGATGGTCAGGCTCGGTAGTGATTTAGGGATGGTTAAAGATATTAACCGGCGCACGATTAATGAACTTTTTATTATTACGCAGCCGGCGCATTTGCAAAAGTTAGAAAATAAAAAACTTTCCGCTGAGGAGCGGGATTTAAAAAGAGCGGAATTAATCCGTAGAAAATTGAATTTGTTGTAAGAAAGATTCCGCTTTAGCATATTCGGCGGAACAAATTTACGCCTTCACTCAGCACATAAAATATGTGCTGAGTTAAGCGTGCATTTAATCATTATAAGGAGAGCACATGTTTAATCGGTTTACGGAAAGAGCAAGAAAAGTTATTATTTTAGCCAAAGAAGAAGCCAGACGCTTTAATCATGATTATATCGGAACGGAACATATTTTATTAGGATTAATCCGGGAAGGCGAAGGAGTCGCGGCAGCAGTATTGCAAAAATTAGATGTTTCCCTGGAAAATATTCGTTTAGAGATCGAAAAATTGGTCCAGCCTGGACCGACGACTCAGATTATCGGTGATATTCCTTTTACGCCGCGGGCAAAAAAAGCTTTAGAGTTGGCAGCGGAAGAAGCGCGTTCTTTAGGGCATAATTATATCGGAACGGAACATCTGCTGTTAGGATTAATTCGCGAAGGGGAAGGGATTGCTTCTCAGGTTTTGTTAAATTTAGGCATGGATTTAAATTCTGTGCGTAATGAAGTAATGGGGCTTTTAGGTTCAGCGCTCCCGGGAATGAATCAGGGAGGTCCGCAAGCGGCGAAAACAAAAACTCCGGCTTTAGATGCTTTCGGCCGGGATCTTACGGCTTTGGCGCGGGATAATAAATTAGACCCGGTAATTGATCGTTCGCAGGAGATTGAGCGGGTGGTGCAAATCTTAAGCCGACGGACGAAAAATAATCCGGTACTTTTAGGTGAAGCCGGAGTGGGAAAAACCGCGATTGTCGAGGGGCTGGCGCAATTAATTATTGCCGGAAATATTCCGGAGGTCTTAAGAGGTAAACGGATTGTGGTTTTAGATTTAGCTTTAATGATCGCTGGTACTAAATATCGCGGCCAATTTGAAGAACGCATTAAAGCGATTATGGAAGAGATTAAACGTTCTCAGGACGTGATTATTTTTATTGATGAGTTGCATACTTTAGTGGGTGCGGGCGCGGCAGAGGGGGCAATTGATGCTTCTAACATTATGAAGCCGTCGCTTTCTCGGGGTGAAATGCAATGCATCGGGGCGACCACGATTGATGAATATCGTAAATATATTGAGAAAGACGCGGCTTTAGAGCGTCGTTTTCAAACGATCATGGTGGAACCACCGACGGTGGATCAAACGATTAAAATTTTAAAAGGCCTGCGTGATAAATATGAAGCGCATCACCGGGTGACTTTTTCGGATGAGTCATTGGAGGCAGCGGCGAAATTAAGCGATCGTTATATTTCCGGAAGATTTATGCCGGACAAGGCGATTGATTTAATGGATGAGGCCGGTTCCCGGGCGCGTTTAAATGTTTTAATTGTTCCGGCGGATATTAAAAAAATTGAAGTTAATGTTGAAACGCTGCGTAAAGAAAAAGAAGCTTATATTAAAAGTCAGGATTTCGAGAAAGCGGCATCGCTGCGGGATCAGGAAAGAATTGCCCGTCAAGAGTTGGAGAAGTTAAATAAGGAATGGAGCCAGGCAAAGGATAAAATGCGTCCGGAAGTTAGCGCTGAGGATATCGCTAAAATTTTAGCGCAATGGACAGGGATTCCGATTTTTAGGTTAGAGGAAAAAGAAAGTGAAAAGCTACTTAAGATTGAAGAAGAGTTGCATAAACGTGTTGTTGGCCAGAATGAAGCGATTGAAGCCATCGCGCACGCGGTAAGACGTTCACGCGCCGGGATTAAAGATCCTAAACGGCCGATTGGGTCATTTATATTTTTAGGCCCTACCGGTGTCGGTAAAACTTTACTGGCGCGGGCATTAGCGGAATTTATGTTTGGGGATGAGGATGCATTATTGCAATTAGATATGTCGGAGTATATGGAAAAGTTTAACGTTTCTCGCCTTATCGGCGCTCCTCCGGGATATGTCGGATACGAGGAGGGCGGACAGCTCACGGAACGGGTACGGCGTCGGCCTTATTCAGTGATACTTTTAGATGAAATCGAGAAAGCGCATCCAGATGTTTTTAATCTATTATTACAGGTTTTTGAAGATGGACGCTTAACGGATAGTTTTGGCCGGAAGGTGGATTTTAAAAATGCGATTATTATTATGACTTCTAATGTTGGCGCGGAATTGATCCGGAAAACCGGATCGCTGGGTTTTAAAGCGCAGCAGGAAGAAGGTACCTATCAGGATATGAAAAATAAGCTTCTGGAAGCGGTGAAGCATGCTTTTAAGCCGGAGTTTTTAAACCGCATTGATGATATCATCGTCTTTAGACAGTTATTAAAAGAGGATTTGGCCAAGATTATTGATATGGAAATAAGTTATGTTATTCAGCGCTTAAAAGATCAACAGATAACCTTAGAGGTGACGCAGGAAGCCAAAGATCTTTTAATTGAAAAAGGGTTTGATCCGGTTTTTGGCGCGCGCCCTTTAAAGAGAACAATTCAAAGATTTCTGGAAGACTCATTAGCCAGCGAGATTATTTCTAAAAAATATAAGGAGGGTTCTTCGATCAAGGTATCGCGCAAAAACGAAGAACTAATTTTTGAGTAATGTTAAATCAATTCTTTGTTGATCTGGGGCGTAAGGCGATTGCTTTAATGTATTTTGTCGGGGGCTTAGCGCATTTGACCGGCCAGACGGTTTATTTATCTTTTAAGCCTCCTTATAAATACGAGCGCATTGTTGAGCAAGCTAAGAAAGCCGGATATGACAGTTTTCCGATTGTTGCTTTAGTGGCTTTGTTTATCGGTTTTATTTTTGCTCTGCAGACGGCATATTTTATGCAGCGCATCGTTTCGGAGATTTATATTGCCAGCTTAGTGGCGCTTTCAATTGTCCGAGAACTGGGCCCGGTAATTACGGCTTTAGTTGTCGCCGGACGAGTGGGAGCATCTAATACCGCGGAGTTAGGTTCGATGCAAGTCACCGAGCAGATTGATGCTTTGGAAACTTTAGCGACTAACCCGGTAAAATATCTGGTTGTTCCGCGTTTTGTGGCATTAAGCGTGATGCTTCCGGTTTTGACGATCTTTGCCGATATTATCGGGATTCTGGGAAGTTATTTTATTTGCGTGGTGAAGCTGGGGGTAACTAGCAGTATGTATATGCATGTTACTTTTACTTCGCTTTTGTACAAAGATTTATTTACCGGTTTATTTAAAGCTTGGATTTTTGGTATGGTAATTGCATTAGTGAGCTGTTACGAAGGGTTCAATGTTGAGGGTGGGGCAACCGGAGTGGGTAAGGCGACGACGCGTTCGGTGGTTTTTTCATTTATCATGGTTATTGCCGCTGATTGCTTGTTTACCGCTTTATTTTATTTTATTTTGCCTTAAAAATTATGATTACGATAAAAAATTTAAGTAAAAGATTTAACAATAATTTAGTTTTAAATAAATTGAATTTACAAATTTCCGCTGGACAGACCTGCGTGATTATTGGCCGTTCCGGATGCGGTAAGTCGGTATTACTTAAATCTATTATTGGTTTATTAAAACCGGATGCGGGTGAAGTTTTTGTTAACGATAAGGATGTTGCCAAGTTAGGCGAGCGGGAATTAAATACTCTGCGTTTTAAGGTGAGCATGGTTTTTCAGGGTGGTGCGCTATTTGATTCTATGAATGTGGCGGAGAATGTCGGATTTAGTTTGTCGGAACATACTGCGATTAGCGATAAAGAGTTGCTTGGGCGCGTGGAAGAGTCTTTAGTTTTAGTAGGTCTGGGTGGGATTGGGGATCTCATGCCTTCAGAATTAAGCGGAGGGATGAAAAAGCGCGTCGCTTTAGCGCGGGCAATTTGTATCCGGCCGGAGATTATTCTTTATGATGAGCCGACTACCGGAATTGATCCGATCACTGCCGATAGCATTAATGAACTTATTCGCTCATTGCACGATAAGCTTAAAGTGACATCGGTGGTGGTGACGCATGATATGAAAAGCGCTTATCATATTGCCGATAAAATTGCCATGATGTATCAAGGGAAAATTATCTCTGAGGGTAAGCCTCAGGAAATTCAAGAGACCAAGGATCCGGTAGTTTTTCAGTTTATTAATGGTTTGGCTAAAGGCCCGATCACCGAGGCGTTGGGTACTTCTAAATAGCGGAGGAAGAAATGATATTCGGTAAAACTAAATTAGAATTAAAAGTCGGGATTTTTGTTTTTGCCAGTTTATTAGTTTTAGTTTTTTTTATTTTATCAATCGGAGGGTTTAAAACCTGGAGTTCCGGGTATCGTATTAATTTAAATTTTAACTTTGTTAACGGAGTTAAAGTCGGCGCGCCGGTGCGTTTCGCGGGGGTAGATGTGGGTGAAGTAAAAAAAGTAAGTTTGGAATTTATACCACAGGAAAGCCGTTCTAACATCCGCTTGGAGGTTTGGATTAGAGATGTGATTAAAATTCCCGCAGATACTTCGGTTTGGGTGAATACTTTGGGGCTTTTAGGAGAAAAATATGTGGAGATGATGCCGGGTAAGAATTATGCTCAGACGCTTAAGGAGGGTGATTCTTTAATCGGGGTTGATCCATTACCGATCCATCAGATGTTTAATCATGCTGAGAGCATTATGAATAATTTAGATGACGCGGTGGTTAAAATTAAAAATAAAGAAGGGTCTTTAGGTAAATTAATTTATGATGATGCGGTTTATAATGAGTTAGAAGCTTTGGTTACAGATGTGCGTAAGAATCCTTGGAAGTTATTTATTAAAACTAAAGAAAAGAAATAATGAAAACTAAATCTGTTTTTAGTTGCGCTTCTTGCGGTTATCAGTCGCCAAAATGGCTGGGGAGATGCCCGGATTGCAGCAGCTGGAACTCTTTTAACGAGGAGGATTATATTGCTCCTGTTTCAGGGGGAAAAGAAAGATTATCGCTCTATAAAGAAGGCCCGGTACTTTTAAAAGATGTCGCGATTAAAGAGGGCATAAGATTAAAAACTAATATTGGCGAGTTAGACCGGGTTTTAGGCGGGGGGATTGTTCAAGGATCGGTGATTCTAATTGGCGGGGATCCGGGTGTCGGGAAATCTACGATTTCGCTTCAGGTTTCTAATCATTTAACTAAACAGGGTGTGGGAGTGCTTTATGTTAGCGGTGAGGAATCGGTTGCGCAGACTAAATTGAGGGCGAAACGTTTAGGGGAGGTAGATTCCGGCAATCTTTATATCGTGAATCAAACGGATTTATCTTTAATTGTGGAGTATATCCGTAAGCTTAAACCGCAGGTTGTAATTATTGATTCGATTCAAGTAATTTTTGATCCGCAAATTAGTTCTTCTCCGGGCAGTGTGAGTCAGGTTCGGGAGTGCGCTGGCAGCCTCACACAATTAGCCAAGACGACCGGAACAACGATTTTTATTATTGGGCATGTTACTAAAGAAGGCGCAATTGCTGGCCCGCGGGTTTTAGAACATATCGTGGACACGGTATTATATTTTGAGGGTGATCGTTTTGCGATTTATCGTATTTTACGCGCGGTAAAAAATAGATTTGGCTCGACGAATGAAATCGGAGTTTTTGAAATGCGGCCGGAAGGTTTGGCGGAAGTGAAAAATCCTTCGGAAATATTTCTTTCTGAACGGCCAAATAATGTTTCCGGAACGATTGTGACTTCAGTTTTAGAAGGATCGCGGCCGTTATTGGTGGAGATTCAATCTTTAGTTTCGCGTAGTAATTTCGGCTATCCCCGGCGCCGGGCTCAAGGTTTTGATTTTAATCGCTTATCGCTTTTAGTAGCGGTTTTAGAAAAACGTTTGGGATTGGGGTTAGAAACGG
>CAIVOB010000009.1 GCA_903907475.1 Candidatus Omnitrophota bacterium | reverse complement strand
GTGACGGAACCGTGCCCGCCCCGTTACATCTCTACAATTAGAATTACGGAGATGTAACGGGGCCCGCTCCTTGCCTTTACGCCCCGCTCAAATCCAAGTCCAGCCACCCGCTAATAGACAAATAAACTAGCAAGCAAATTAGAAAAATTTTTATTCGGCGGGTGACACGATTAATCTTGCTAATATATTTTGTGCGGAGGATATTGTGAAGCGTGCATTAGAAGTTTTTCGGCACTTCTACTTATGGTAGTGTGCAAGGAATTACGACGAACGGAGGACACTTCACTTAGCGAAAGTCATCCGGGAGTGAGTCGTAAGCCGCAGCACACGGCGAAAAACTTCGCACGCGGAACAATTCCGCAGCACAAAATATAATGAAAATCTATGAGTGCCGCAGTGGCAGAACCCGCTAACTTAGTGATAAAACTTGGAGATAAAAATAGTTGACAAGTTTTTTAAGTTTAGATATAATTATTTCGTAACAAGCAAGGGAGTAGAAGTCTTTTAACCGTAAGGAGAAAAAGCGACAGACCTTACGGTTTTTTGTTTATTCCCGGAAATTGTTAAATTTTGTGGAAAGGAGGAAGTAAAAGAAATGGCAAAAGGCAAAGTAAAGTGGTTTTCCAATCAAAAGGGTTATGGTTTTATTACACCTGAAGAAGGGGCTGATGTATTCGTACATCATACTGCAATTCAGGGTGATGGCTATAAAACTTTAGAGGAGGGCCAGGAAGTTGAGTTCGAGATCGAAAAAGGTCCTAAAGGTGAACAAGCTACTAAAGTAGTGAAGTTATAACCTTCGTTAAGGAATGCAAAGGGCCCGGCAGAATATTGCTGGGCCCTTTTGTTTAAAAAATGATAAAAAATAAGAAAAAAATTGTCGTGGTGGCGATGAGCGGCGGGGTGGATTCTTCGGTCGCTGCGGCACTTTTAAAAAATCAGGGTTATACTGTTATTGGTTTGACAATGTGTTTTAATTTAGCGGAAACACAAAGTGTAAAACCAAGTTGTTGTGGCTTAACCGGCATTAGTGATGCGCGGCGGGTCTGCCATAAACTGGGTATCCGGCATTATCTTTTAAATTTAAATAAAGATTTTTATCAGCAGGTAATCGTTAATTTTTATGAGGAGTATTTAAGCGGCAGAACTCCCAATCCCTGTGTGCGTTGCAATCAATTTATTAAATTCGGTATTTTATTAAAAAAAGCGCTTAATCTAGGGGCGGATTTTTTGGCGACCGGACATTATGCGAAAATTATTAAATCTTCTCAAGGTTATTTTCTTAAAAAAGCCAAGGATCTTAAAAAAGATCAATCATATTTTCTTTACCGTTTAGATCAGGAACAATTGCGTCGAGTAATCTTTCCTTTGGGTAATTTTACAAAACCCAAAGTGAGAGTTTTAGCCAAAAAATTAGGTTTGAATGTTGCTGATAAACAGGATAGTCAGGAGATTTGTTTTTTACCTGATGGAAAATATGAGAGCCTCATTAGAGCGAAAAGTAAAAAGAATATTCGGCCCGGAGAGATTGTTGATCGGCAGGGAAATATTCTCGGGAGGCATAAGGGGGTGGCCTTTTATACGATCGGCCAACGGCAGGGTTTAGGGATTGCCCGGGGCTATCCTTTGTATGTGAGCGGTATTAATTTGAAGCAAAACCGTATTATTGTGGGTCCGCGCCAGGAAGTTTTAAAAAAAGAATTTTTAGTCAAAGAAGTTAATTTTTTGAAGCCAATTTTTAAAAAGAAGATTGAGATTAAAGCTAAGATACGCTATAATCATAAAGAATCCAAGGCCACGGTTTGGGTTAATAAAAATAAGTTGAAAGTAATTTTTCAGACTCCACAGTTTGCGATCACTCCTGGTCAATCGGTAGTTTTTTATGATCAAGCCAAGGTTTTAGGCGGTGGGATAATTGAGCAAGTTTTAGATTAATGATGAAAGAAAATCATAAGTTAATAGAGAAAATTAAAGCGCTCAAGATTAAGCATCAGGCGATAATTCTGGCGCATAATTATCAGCTGCCTGAAGTGCAGGATCTGGCTGATTTTTGCGGTGATTCTTTAGAGCTTTCGCGTTTGGCGGCTAAGAATAACGCGGAAGTGATTGTTTTTTGTGGAGTATATTTTATGGCTGAAACCGCGGTAATTCTTTCTCCGGAGAAAAAAGTGATTATGCCGGATATCACCGCGGGTTGTCCGATGGCCAATATGATGAATGCCGATGATTTAAAGAAATTAAAAAAAGCACATCCTCAAGCCGTGACGGTTGGTTACGTGAATACTTCTGCCGAAGTGAAAGCGGAACTGGATTATTGTTGTACTTCCGCTAATGCCGTGGCAGTAGTTAACGCGCTTAAAGATTATAAAGAGATAATTTTTGTTCCGGATAAATATTTAGCGGATTATGTTTCCAAGCAAAGCGGGAGAAAATTGATCAGTTGGCATGGTTTTTGCCCGACACATGTAAAAATATTACCCGAGGATATTTTACGTGAGAAAAAAATTCATCCGCAGGCTAAGGTTATGGTGCATCCGGAATGCTTATCATCAGTCGCGGTTTTGGCGGATGCGGTATTATCTACCAGTCAGATGGCGAAATATGCTAAAACTAATCCTGCCAAAGAATTTATTGTCGGTACGGAAGCCGGGCTGGTATATTGCTTAAAGCGTGATAATCCGGATAAAAAATTCTATCCGGCCAGCGCGCGCGCGGTTTGCCCAAATATGAAGCTTACAACTCAGGAAAAAGTACTCTGGGCTTTAGAAGAGCTCAAAGATGAGGTGCGGGTTCCTAAGGTTGTTCGTGAAAAAGCGCATTTGGCGATTGAGCGGATGCTCTCAATTGTTTAATTAAAAGAAAGAAGATTTTATAGGTGAATATTCCGATTATCTATGAAGATGATTGGTTGCTGGTGGTAAATAAGCCTGCCGGGTTGTTAACTGTACCGACTCCCCGTAATGAATCTCGAACTTTAACGAGTATTTTAAATCAGGATGCTAAGGAACGCGGATTAGAGTTTAAATTATATCCTTGCCATCGCCTGGATCGGGATACTTCCGGATTAATTATTTATGCTAAAGGCCCAAGTATCCAAAAGCAGATGATGGATTTATTTCGTCAGCGTCTCGTAAGTAAAAAGTATATTGCTTTTGTGCATGGCAAATTAGCTAAAACTACCGGCGAGATTAGTTCGGCGATTGAAGGTAAGACAGCGTTGACAAAATATAAACTATTAGAGCAAAAGAAAGATTATGGCCTGGTTGAGGTTGTTCCGGTTACCGGCCGGACAAATCAAATTCGAATTCATTTTAAGAATATTCAACATCCTTTGGTCGGAGAAGATAAGTTTGCTTTTCGCAGAGATTTTTCTTTACGTTTTAAGCGAGTGTGTTTAGAATCAAGTGAGCTTAAGTTTAAACATCCTCAAACCGGTAAAGAGGTAGTATTGAAGTTGCCTTTGGATAAAGATTTGCAGAAGTTTTTAGAGACTCATTAATTTGCGGGGTGCGGTGTGAACATGTTGCATGTTTTAATATTTGGTATTGTGGAAGGGATTACGGAGTTTTTGCCGATTTCCTCGACCGGTCATCTGATGTTGACGGCAAAACTACTTGGCGTGAGCCAATCAGAATTTGTTAAAAGTTTTGAAATTGCGATTCAGCTCGGGGCGATATTTTCGGTGGTGGTTATTTATTGGAAGAAATTAATAAGTGGAAGTAAAATTTGGAAACAGTTGCTGGTTGCTTTTTTGCCCGCGGCGATTATTGGGGCTCTACTTTATAAGATGATCAAAAAGTATTTCTTGGGTAATAATGAGGTCGTGCTGTGGTCATTGTTTATCGGGGGGATTTTGATAATTATTTTTGAGTTATTCTATCGTCAAAAAGAAGATGCCGTTGATGAAATCGGTGCGATTTCTTACCCGCAGGCATTATTAATTGGTACTTTTCAATCTATGGCGATGGTTCCGGGGGTTTCCCGGGCGGCGGCGACAATTATTGGAGGGTTGGTAGCCGGGTTAAAGCGCAAAACGATTGTGGAGTTTTCATTTTTATTGGCGATCCCTACGATGATGGCAGCAACGGCTTTAGACCTTTATAAAAGCGCTCCGGTATTTAGAGCGGAGGAGTTTATTTTTTTGGGAGTAGGTTTTATTATTTCTTTTCTGGTGGCATTGGCGGCGATTAAATTTTTACTGATGTTTATTAAACGTTATAATTTTATCGCTTTTGGAGTTTATCGTATAATTATTGCTTTAGTATTCTGGTTTATTTTGAAATAAGGGGAGGATTAGTATGGGGATTGTTGTTTTAGGGACCGTGGCTTTAGATAGCGTGAAAACTCCTTTTGGAAAAAGGGTTGATTTATTAGGCGGCTCTGCGGCGCATTTTTCGATGTCGGCGCGGCTTTTTACGCAGGTGAGCCTGGTAGCGATTGTCGGTAAAGATTTCCCCAAAAAACATATTAATTTTTTAAGCAGCAAGAAATTAAATCTTACCTCTTTAATTATCGATCCCGGAAAGACTTTTCGCTGGGAAGGGGAGTACAAGGGTGATTTAAATACCGCGCTTACTTTAGATACTCAATTGGGGGTGCTTTCGTGTTTTAAGCCGGAGATTTCAGGCGTACAACGTAAAATAAAGAATATTTTTTTAGCGAATGTTGATCCGGATATTCAAAGGCACCTTTTAGGTAAAATGCATTCCGCGCAGTTAGTGGGTTTAGATAGTATGAATTATTGGATTAGCACCAAACGCAAAGAATTAATTAAATTGCTTAAACTGGTGGATATTTATGTCGCTAATGACCAAGAGGCGCGGAGCTTAAGCGGTGAAACTAATTTAATTAAAGCGGCCAAAGCTTTAAAGCGTTATGGCGCTAAAATGGTTTTAATTAAAAAAGGCGAGAATGGAGTTTTATTCTATAGCGATAAATTTATTTTTTCTTTGCCGGCTTATCCGGTGGAAAAAGTAATTGATCCCACTGGAGCGGGAGATACTTTCGCCGGAGGGTTTATGGGGTATTTAGCGAAAAGCGGAAAAATTAATCCGGTTATTTTAAAGAAAGCTTTAGCTTACGGCACAATCGCTGCGTCTTTTAATGTGGAAGATTTTGGTTTGGCGCGCACGGCGAAATTAAAATTTGCAGATTTAGAACATCGATTAAATAAATTTAGGAATTGTTTTGTTTTCTAATCAATCGTATTTAGCAAGTTAAGGCGCATACAAATTAAGAAGGAGAGAAAAATGCTAGAAGAACAAATTTTTGACGATTATAAGGCAGCAATGAAAGCGCGTAATAGTTTAAAAAGTTCTTTATTGAGTTTGGTGCGCGCGGATATTTTAAATCAGGCAACCGCCAAGAAGAAAAGTAAATTAGATGACGCCGAAGTTGTCGTCGTGCTTAAAAAGCAGGTGAAGCAGCATCAGGATTCCATCGAGCAGTTTACGCAAGGCGGCAGGTTAGAGATGGCAGAAAAAGAAAAGCAAGAGCTGGAGATCTTGAAAGTTTATTTACCTCCGGAATTATCCGCGGCAGAAATTAATAATTTAATTACGGTGGTGATGGCTGAAACCGGCGCGACAAATATTAAGGATATGGGAAAAGTAATGAAAGAACTGACGGTAAAAATCGCTGGTAAGGCAGATGGAAAATTAGTGAGTGATTTAGTGCGCCAAAAGTTAACTTCTCCCGCCTAAAATTAAGGTTTAAAAAATGTTTTCTTCTTTAAAAGTTAAATATTTCCGGATTTATTGGTTGGGGATGTTTGTTTCTATGGTGGGCACCTGGATTCAGACTATCGCTCAGAGTTGGTTGGTATTCCAACTGACGAATTCGGCCTTTCTTTTAGGAGTAGTAGGGTTTTTGGGTGCCTTGCCGATATTTTTATTTTCATTATTCGGCGGAGTGTTAGCGGACCGGGTTAACAAACGTAATATTTTGATTATTACTCAATCTGCTTTTATGTTTTTGGCTTTTTTATTGGCATTTTTAACGCAGTTTAAATTTATTCAGCCGCAACAAATTATGTGGATTGCTTTATTCAATGGAGTGGTTATGGCCTTTGACGCTCCGGCGCGGCAATCGATTGTGGTCGAGCTAGTGGGCAAAAAAGAGCATCTTTTTAACGCTATCGCTTTAAATTCCGTGGCTTTTAATTCCTCGCGCATTATCGGCCCGGCAATTGCCGGGATTTTAATCTCAGTTATCGGCATGAGCGGATGTTTTTATCTTAATGGAGTTAGTTTTTTGGCGGTGATCGTGGCGCTTTTTTGGATTAAACTTAAAAATAATAATCTTAGTAAAAATAGTTCCCCCTTGTTGGATCTTAAGGAGGGATTAATTTTTATCCGGCAGAACCGGATTATCCTGGCTTTGGTGAGTATGGTAGCTGCGGTGAGCCTGTTCGGTATTTCTTATGTTATTCTCATGCCGGTTTTTGTAAGTAATATTCTGCATACGGGGGTTAAGGGGCTCGGAGGCCTGATGTCCGGCACCGGTATCGGAGCGGTAATCGGAGCTTTAACTTTAGCGCGGTTGGGTAATTTTAAGTATAAAGGTAAATTTTTAATTTTTTCGGTGTTTTTATTTGCCGGTTCTTTAATTTTATTTTCTTTAACGAAAACTTACTTTCTCTCCTTGTTGGCTTTAATTCTTGTGGGTTATTCTAGCGTCATTCCGGTAGCTTTAATTAATACTCTTTTGCAGATTAATGTTCCGGATGCTTTTCGCGGGCGAGTAATGAGTTTATTTATGATTACTTTTGCCGGAGTGATGCCATTTGGAAATTTGATTTCCGGAAGTTTAGCGCAAATTTTCGGAGTTTCCGCGGCGCTTTGTTTTTGCGGCCTGGTTTGTTTATTTTTATTTACGGTGATTAATTTTATTTCTCCCGGGTTAAGAGAACTTTAGTGTTTTTTCAAGCTAAAGCGCGGTTGAAGTTAGAATTTTAAACCTTAAGATTTTATTTGATTTATTTTCTTATTTTGCTAAGATTAATATGAACGGGAGGTAAACAAAGTCTTAATTACTTATTTTTTAATGTATTAGAGAGGAGAAAAGGATGAAAAGGGGAATGTATTTTTTAATCGCAGCAATGGTTTTGGTGGGGTTAAGCGGATGCGGGAAGAAGCAGGAAGCGGAAGAATTGCAACCGATTACTTTAGAATCTTTAAGTACCGCAAGTTCTCCGGCTCAAACTACGCCAGAAATTAAAGATCAGGATGTAAAAGCGCTGGTTCCTCCGGCAGTAACGCCAGCAAAAGAAGTACTTCCGGTTCCTCCTCAGGGCCCTTATAAGCCAACAGGAATGGAAATTCAGACTGCTTTAAAGAACGCTGGTTTTTATAATGGAAAGATTGACGGAAAGCTTGGCCCAATGAGCAAGAAGGCGATTGAGGCTTTTCAGAAAGCGAATAATTTAAAAGCGGACGGAAAAGTCGGGGCGAAAACTTGGGAGGCATTGAACAAGCATACTGCTAATAGCGCGAAAACCAATTAATTGTTTCATAAAAATTTAGAAATTTTATTTTAAAAAGAGATCCCAACAATTTATGTTGGGATTTTCTTTTTTACTTTGCTATAATATAGAGAATGAATAAGTTTCCGGATAATTTTCTTTGGGGAGCCGCTACTTCCGCGCATCAGGTTGAGGGTAATAATACTCTTAATGATTGGTGGCAGGCAGAAGTTAATCTGGCTTTAAAAGAGGCTTCTGGCGCGGCTTGCGACCACTATACACTCTATGCTCAAGATTTTGCTATTGCTCAAGAGCTTGGCCACAATTGCCATCGTTTTTCTTTAGAATGGAGCCGCATTGAGCCGCAAGCCGGAGTATTCGATTTAGCAGAAATCGAGCATTACCGCCAGGTGATAAGAGAACTTAAAAATCGGGGATTGGAACCGGTCGTGACACTGCATCATTTTACTAATCCGGTTTGGTTTAGCCAGTTTGGCGGTTGGAGTAAGTTTAAGTTAAGAAAATATTTTTTACGTTTTGTAAAAAGAATCGTTCCGGAGTTCGCTCATGAAGTGAAATATTGGATTACTATTAATGAACCGCTAGTTTATTCATCGCACGCTTTCCTTTTAGGCCGTTGGCCACCGCAGCAAAAATCATTATTAAAAACCGTTAAAGTAACTCTTAATTTAGCGGGGGCGCACATTCAGGCCTATCGGATGATTCATCGTATTTATAGGGAAAAGAAATTAAACCCGCCGCAAGTAAGTATTGCCGCGAATTTGCAGGCTTTTGAGATTTGCCAGCCGAATTGGCGCAATAAATTAGCGGTTTATTTACGGAATAAGTTGTACAATTTTTATTTTTTAGATCTGCTCAACTCTAAAAAAACACTAGATTTTATCGGGATTAATTATTACGGCCGTAATTTAGTTGACGTGGAAAACTGGAGATTAAGTAACCTTTTAGCGCAGACCTGCGGGCATAATCATCATCCGCTGCCGAAAAATTCTTTAGGTTGGGATATTTATCCCCAAGGCTTGTACAAATTACTTTTGACAGTTAAGAAATATAATTTGCCGGTTTTGATTACGGAAAATGGGATTTGCACGGAAGATGATGATTTACGTTGGGATTATATACGCCAACATTTAGCCGTAATTCTTAAGGCTTATACGGAAGGTGTAAAAATTTTTGGTTATATTTATTGGGCGCTACTCGATAATTTTGAATGGGCCGAGGGTTTTAGCCCGCGTTTTGGTTTAGTGCACGTTGATTACGGAAGTAAGAAGCGTTTAATTAAATCCAGCGCTTGGAAATTGGCGGAAGTGATTAAGGGGAAGCAGGGTGTCGATGGATCCTAAAGATAAAGAATTTCTTATTAAGGAGTTGCCATTTTTCTCTTCTTTGAGCAAGGCGGAATTGAAATTAATTAAAGAGAGAAGCCAACTGGTGGAGTATCGCAAAGGGCAGGTAATTTACGCTCAAGGTTCAGATCCTAGTGCTTTTTATTGTATTATTTCCGGGCGGGTGGAGATTTATACCAAGGATAAGAATGGCGCGCAATTAACTTTGGAATATTTGCATCGCGGTAAATATTTCGGGATTATTTCATTGTTAACGAATGAAGCGCATTCGGTGACGAGTTTAGCGATAAATGATTGTGTAATTTTAGAGATTCAAAAAGAAGATTTTGATTTCGTACTGGCGGGTATTCCTTTTTTAGCGGTGGATTTGAGCCGGAGTTTGAGCCGCAGATTAAAACGTAAAGATGTGCATCAGAAGAAAATATTCGAAAGCACCGTGATCTCAGTTTTTAGCTCTTACGCTCAAGCGGGAAAAACAATTTATGCTTTAAACCTTGCTTTAAGCCTTAATCGGGAGGCCCATAAATCCGTAATTGTTTTAGATATTTTACCTAAAGGCAAGACGCATACTTTGGCTAAAAAATTAAATATCGAGAATCCCGCGGTATTTGACCTGACTTCGCCGACCTGTATTTATTCTCTGCCTAAAGATTTTATTTCGAAAAGTAATTTTAATGTTGATCTTTTTTGTTTTTATTATGAAGAGGGTAACGCGTTATGTTTAAAAAGATTGATTGAAATTGTCAGCCTTTTAGTTAATGATTATCATTATTTGCTCTTGGATTTGCCGGCGGTGATGGATCGGACAATCATTAGTATGCTTAATCAGTCGGATTTAATTCATATTTTAAGCAGTCCGGACCCGGTAGATTTAAAACGCACGAGCAATTTAATTAACCATTTACGGGATGATTTTAATTTTGACCGGGGTAAAATAAAAACGATTATTAATGAGTATAAATTGGCAAAAATCAATTTTGGGGAGCAGCTAAATATCCTAGGCCAGGATATTTTTGCCACGATTCCAAAAATTCAATTCGATGCTCCGGAGCGCTTAATTATCGACCAACCGGATTGCGAGTATTCCCGTGCCGTTAGGCGCATTGCCCGGCAGTTGGGGGATTGTTTAGTGGGTTTAGTTTTAGGCGTCGGAGTAGGATATGGTTTCTGCCATGTTGGGGTATTGAAAGTCATTGAAGAGGAAAATATTCCGATTGATATTATTACCGGTTCAAGTATTGGCTCGCTCATTGCCAGTCTTTGGGCAATCGGTAAAAGTAGCAGTGAGATTTTAGAGATTACCCGGGAGTTCCGAGAGCCGAAACATATTTGGGGCTTAATTGACATAACTTTTCCGCGTTTAGGTTTTATTAAGGGTAATAAACTTTATCGTTTTTTAAAAAAGCATTTAGGGGATAAAACATTCTATGATACTAAGCTGCCTTTAAAAGTAATCGCCAGCGATGTGCATCGCAAAGAACCGAAAATTTTAGATAAGGGGCCGTTAGTTGATGCTATAATGGCAAGTTGTTCGATGCCGGGAGTATTCGCGCCTTTTAAATTTAAGGATGAAATACTTTTTGACGGCGGAGTCACTTATCCTTTGCCCACGGAGCCGTTATTCCAGATGGGCATAAAAAAGATTATTGCGGTTAATGTT
>CAIVOB010000008.1 GCA_903907475.1 Candidatus Omnitrophota bacterium | reverse complement strand
GGAGACACGGGTAAATGCCGAATCGACATTAGCTCCGCCGAAGGAGGAGAGAAAAAATCATTGTTAATTAAATTAAATGATCATCGCGAAACAAATATTGTCCCGAATTCAAATGTACTTTTAGAGCAAGCCCAAAAAGGTTTAGAATCGTTAATTGAATTAATAAAACCAATCCTAAAATAAGCTATGAGCAACGATGTCTTTGAAGGGCGAGAAAAGATCGATACTTTAGACACTGGGAGTGTTGATTTTGATTTGAAGCCGGCTTGTAGCGGATTAATACCACGAAACACTTTTTTTTCTAACACTACGATAGGCATAGAATCATTTTTAATAAACCGTTTTACTGATTATTTTTCGCCACAACTATCCGCGCTTCATATAAGAATTTCATCACTAGAGGATCAGATAAAGAATTTTAAACAAAAACAACCCAAACAAGTTTTTCTAAATAATTTGCGCAGTTCTAAGCTTTCATTGAATGAGCCGCTTTTTGTTATTTTTGAGAAAAATGAAGCAGAAATAATTTGCGATTGTCCGGATATAGACCTTTACGGTGTCGGGGATACGGAACAAGAGGCAATTGTTGATTTTTCAGCTTCTCTAGAAGAGTTATTTTTTACTCTAAAAAGTGAGGGTGAGGAAAATCTTGGGTCGCAACTGATTTATGTGTGGCGTTTTTTGAAAAAAATAATTAAAGAAAACAAATGCAATTAAAAGTAAGCCAAGTCAAAAGAATATTCGATAAGCTAGGGATGGAAGTTAGGCCATCGGATCATATATTTGCTTATTTTCGACATAATGGGAAATTAATTATAAAAACAAAAATATCCCATGGTAGTGGAGATGCTAAAGCAAAAGATAAAATAAGGCAGGATTTTAAATTACTCGAAGACGATTTTTGTAAATTAAGAGATTGTCCATTAAGTAAGGAGGGCTATATAGAAATTCTTAAGAAAAAAGGATTGATTTTAAATTGATTCAATTATAATCGGCTATGCGTGGAACATATTTTGCGGTAATACTTAATATTAATATTGCTAGCAAATAATGAATAAACTATAATTCATTATAGCGAGAAGCGGGGTAGGGATAATTAGATGCACATTGCTTTTGGCCTTAATTTAAAAACCCGCAGGAGTCTTGCTTCTGCGGGTTTTTCGTTGGGGGAAAAATATGGGTTACTTTATTTTGATTTTTTATATTGAAAAGCTATTATGAAGCAATGGAAAATTCCGATAACAAAATTCGGGTGGTGTGCGCTATGTCGGGGGGGGTGGATAGCGCGGTGGCGGCTTTTTTGTTGAAAGAGGCGGGTTTTGAGGTGATCGGGGTTTTTATGAAGTTTTGGGTGGACGATCTTGGCGCGGGGGAGGTGCCGCGGGCCAATTTATGCTGTTCAAGCGATGCGGAGCGTCGCGCGGAACTGACGGCGGGGAAGCTGGGTATCCCCTTTTACGCGAAAGATTTTTCCCGGGAGTTCAAGCGGCTGGTTGTGAATGATTTTATTGATGGGACGCGAGTCGGATCAACGCCCAATCCTTGCGTGGTTTGCAATAAAGAAATCAAGTTCGGGCAGCTCATGAATTTTGCCGGGAAGCTCGACGCGTCCTATGTGGCCACCGGCCATTACGCGCGGATTAAACTGGGAAAGGACGGGATTTTTGAGCTTCATAAGGGAAAAGACAACGAGAAAGACCAGTCTTATTATTTGTGGCAGCTTACGCAAAACGAGCTGGCTAAGGTTATTTTTCCGCTTGCCGATTTTAAAAAGACCGAAGTCCGAACTTTAGCCCGCGAGCTGGGTCTGCCCTCGTTTGAAACGCCCGAATCTCAAGAGACGTGCTTCGCGCCCGCGGGCACGGACGATTTTTTGAGCAAAAGATTTTTGGCTAAGCCGGGTGATATCGCGGATACTTCGGGGAAAAAAATCGGAACGCACGAAGGTTTGTGGCATTACACTATTGGGCAGCGGAAAGGCATCAAATTATCCGGCGGCCCTTATTATGTTGTTTCAAAGGATGGAGAGGAAAACGTTTTGGTTGTTTCCAGAAATAAAAAAGATCTGCTCCAAAAAACCGCGGGTTTGCGCGGGTTGAATTGGACGGAAGGTAAAAACCCCAAGCTGCCGTTGGCGGTTAAGGTTAAAATCCGGTCGCGTTCCAAAGCGGCGGCCGCTCTGATAAAAAAAACAAAAGGGGCCGAGTATTTGGAATTCGTAAAGCCCCAGCTGGCGATAACTCCGGGCCAATCCGCGGTTTTTTACCTTGGAGGCCGGCTTATCGGCGGAGCGGTGATTAGTTTTGCATAGGTTAAACCTATGCAACGTTATTCTCTTTAGTGGTTAGCGTTACCGCTGCTACCATGAATCAATATTCAATAAGCAATTTTCAATTTTCAAAAAATAAACAATATTCAATAATCACAATAAATGCATTTTTTTGAATATTGTTTTTTGAATATTTTTTGCCACCGCATCCTGCGGGGTCCCGCAAGCTTGCGGGAATAATTGGTTCTTGATTATTGAATATTTTTTGTGGTCAAACGGGACATGCTGCAACTCAGGCAATCGCCGCCTTCGCTAAAGCTTCGGCGAGCTAAGTCAGTAGCGGGTCGAGGACGTTGAGGGGCATTCCGGTTTGTGCTATTCTAAAACCAGCGATTCTTTGTAATTGGCAGTT
>CAIVOB010000007.1 GCA_903907475.1 Candidatus Omnitrophota bacterium | reverse complement strand
GTTTAACTATTGGGATAAAAGCAACCTCATTAAAGAATCTTATCGCGAGAATACCCGTTTAGGATTTTCGGGCAATTCCACTAACCTCTCAGTGCTTAAGGTTATTAGTTTTCTGGAAAGCGCTTTAAATAAGGTAGAGGCAGGATTAAAAATTGCTTTTGATACCACCAAAGGTGTTTACAACTCCTACTTCATTAACCAGGTTGTGGAATACGAAATTATTAAAGATCACTACATTAAACCTAAAAAATTTCACCAAATACCCACCCCTTTATTTTTAGAAGGCCAAATGCATGCCCTTAGGCTAACTTCTGATAAAGAAAAACTTTCGGCCTTGTATCAAGCTACTAAAAAAAGCGCGCTTTTTGATAAAAAATTAAAAATGTATAAAGTAACCGCTCCCCTCCAATCTATGCCTGAAGAAATCGGCCGCTGCCGGATTTTTACTCCCGGATGGTTAGAAAACGAATCCGTTTGGCTGCACATGGAGTACAAATATATCTTAGAACTGCTTAAAAAAGGATTAGCGGAAGAATTCTTTAAAGAATTTAAAAATACTCTCGTTCCCTTTTGCAATCCGCAAAAATACGGGCGCAGTATTCTCGAAAACTCCTCTTTTATTGTCAGCAGCGCTTTCCCGGATAAAAACTTACAAGGAAACGGATTTGTCGCCCGGCTCTCCGGATCGACCGCGGAATTCTTACAAATTTGGCTTATTATGAACGTCGGAATCAAACCTTTTACCTTAAATCAAAATAATCAATTGGAGCTGACCTTTAACCCCATTTTACCCGGTTGGTTATTTAGCGCTCAAGGAAAATATACTTTTAATTTCTTAAGTCAGATTTCAATAACTTACCATAACCCTAAAAGAAAAGATACTTTCGGCAAAAATTGCGCAAAAGTATCTAAAATAATTTTGGATCCCCAAATTTCGAAAATCCAGATCAACTCTGCTACCATTCCTACGGATTACGCGCTAAAAATTCGCGCCCGGCAAATTAAACAAATCGCTATTTACCTAGAATAAACAAAAAACCACATCATTAAACAAACTCAAATCTAAAAATTAAATTATTTGCAAAGTTAGGGAAACTAGTTTGCAGATCGATTCAGGAATACTGGAGGAGTTAAAACCGACGTCGATAATAAGCGCGGAAAATATGCGCGGTATCAATAGTCAGGGCCGTGCCTCCATAGGGGTCTAAAGACATCCCACCTAAATTATAAGCATTGCCCTCTCCGTATTGTAAAATCAACTCATCATCTTTGGAGGGAAGATACCTAAATTCGCTAGAAAAATTATGGTGGCCAAGCGGATTAGTCTGCCCGGCGACCAAGCGATCGGTATCTTGCCAACGAGAATAGGTATATTTAAAAGCTAAACCAAACTTTTTACAAGGCATATAAGTCATTTCGATCCCGATATGGTTCATGTTATCTGAATTTTGCCCAGCACTCTCAAATTCATTACGCGTATAATCAAGATAAAGTTCCAGGTTACTTAGCGGCATAAATCTTAAACCGGTTTTAAAAACATTATAAAATTCATATGGCGCTTGGGGAAAACCTCCTTGACTATAAAGAAATGGATTTTTAGTCCGATAGATATTATCATTTTGATAAAAAGTACCGAATAAATTCGTATCATCGCGCAAGGTATTAGCCGGAAAACCATCATAAGCTAAATAATAATCGTTGGTTCTTTCATAAACACCGCTTAAACTTAACCAATCGAAAAAATCATAATTTAACCCGAAAGAACCGCTCTTAATCGAAGGATCTTCCCCATCAGGCACCGCAGAATTAACGAAAAATTTACCGGTATTTCCATCATAAATAAAAGGATCGATCCCTCCTACGGTATACGGTAATTTATGGTAAATACCTAAAAGCTTAGCGCTTAATTTATCCGTCACGGAAATTGTCGCCTCATCACGCACCACATTCTCGATAAATTTACCGTTAACATCATGCACATTACGCAGATCAAAAAGGTTATAAACCTTACCTTCGAGAAAAGATTCGATCCGAAAACCAATAGTATTCCTTCCATTATCAATCCCATCACCGATCCGCGTAGCGTTAAGCTCTTCCCAATTAGTGGTGTTCCCCTCTAAGCCTTGAGCGTAATAACTTAATGGTTTACGAAAATGAATATGCCTGCTCCAGAAAGTATCCTGGCGCGTGTTATGATAATCAGAAAGCGCGGAATCAAAATTTTTATCCATGCGGCTTAAATAAAACTTAGACTTTAAAAGAAAATTCTCATCTTTATCCAAAGCGATCTGGTCATAACCATATTTTAAATCCATTATACTTTTTTGCGGATAACGGCTGATAAATGAAAAATAATAAGCATTGCCGTGAGCATCTGTTTTATAAATAGCATTGCTCATATCGTAAAATGATTGGGAAGTTAAAATTTCTGCTTGCGCCTTTAAACCATCGCTAATTTCATAGGCAATATCCGCTCCACCAACGTAGTTCTGGCTGTCAAGCTTCTCGTCTTCCTGAGGGATAAAACCCGTGCGACTGGTAAAGGTCGCTCCCACCATAAGGTTATGCGTAAAATAATGTTTCAAGCGGCTGGCATTAATAAGATTATCCATCTGGCCATAATCCTGCCAAAGATTTTTAGGTGTGGCAAAAGTAGTATCAAAAGAAGTGCTTTCATCAGGCATAAAATTAAAAGCAAAACCTCTTAATGCTGTAAGGTATTTACCATTAGAATCTTTGGTCAAAAAAGATAAAGAATCGTCCCAAGAGCCTTTAATAAAACTTAACGGTGTAGTAGCG
>CAIVOB010000006.1 GCA_903907475.1 Candidatus Omnitrophota bacterium | reverse complement strand
TTGCCTAAAGATAAAGTGGTGATTGTGGAAAGCGGAATTAAAACTGCGCAAGATGTTTTATTTCTTAAAATTCTTGGCGCCAGTGGCGTATTAATCGGCACGGTTTTTATGGAAGCGCAGGATATCGGAAATAAAGTTGTTGAGGTGATGGGGTGGTAAAAGTAAAGATTTGCGGCATTACTAATTTGGAGGATGCCCTAGCCAGCTATATTTTCGGAGCCGACGCGGTGGGTTTTGTTTTTTATCCTGCCAGCTTGCGTTATATCAGTCCGTTAAAAGCGAGAAATATTTCTCGGATTCTACCGAAACAAATTTCTCGCGTGGGAGTTTTTGTCAATGAAAAAGCGGCGCGAGTTTTAAAAATCGCTAAAGTTTGTAATTTAGAGATGCTCCAATTTCAAGGAAAGGAAACTCCCGAATATTGCCGGAAATTTAAAAATTATAAAGTGATTAAAGCTTTTAGCGTCGCCAAGTCAGAGGATTTAAAAGATTTAAGCAGGTATAAAACTTACGCTTATCTTTTCGATAGTTTTTCTAAAACCAAGCCGGGAGGAACCGGTAAAAAATTTAACTGGAAAATACTTCCGCAGGCAGTTAAAATAAAACGTGTGATGTTTTTGGCGGGCGGTTTAAATAGTGCTAATGTGAACCAAGCGCTGAAGTCAGTGCGGCCTACCTGGATAGATGTTTCTAGCGCCTTAGAATCCAGGCCGGGGAAAAAAGATCATCTAAAATTGCGGAAATTTATGCAGGCAGTAAAGATAAAGTTTTAATTTTTAAGGCCCTTATGAAAAGATGTCCGTTTTGTGCCGAAGAAATTCAAGATGCGGCGAAAAAGTGCCGGTATTGTAATGAATTTTTGACCAAAAAACCGCTGCGTTTCAATTGTTTCTGGGGTTGTTTAATTTTGTTGGGAGTTTTAATTCTGCTGTCGAATATTTTTGTTTATCTAATTTTTATGTTTTTCCGGGATACTTTTTTAAGTTTTACTTCATGGGGGACTAATGTTGCGCATTTTTCTCTTCCCTTTGATGCTTCTTTTATACAGTCAATGTTAAATAATTTAGGGGAAGGTTGGCGTGTTTTTTGGGGAAATATTACCGGTGCTTCATTACAAGGTTAGCAAAGGATTTATTAATATGAGTAAAAAAATTCCTAACGCAAGCGGCCATTTTGGTGTTTTTGGGGGAAGATTTGTTCCGGAAACTTTAATTGCCGTTTTAGACCAGTTAACACAAGAGTATTTTTTGGCGCAAAAGGATAAAAAATTTAAAGAAGCTTTAAATTATTATTTAAGGCAATATGCTGGGCGCCAGACGCCATTATATTTCGCAAAAAATTTAAGCCGTTATTTAGGAATAAAAAAGATTTATTTAAAAAGGGAAGATCTCCTGCATACCGGCGCGCATAAAATTAATAATACTTTGGGCCAAGTGCTCATCGCCACGCGCATGGGAAAAAAAAGATTAATTGCTGAAACCGGAGCCGGCCAGCATGGAGTCGCGACAGCGACAGTAGCTGCGTTATTCGGTTTAAAATGCGCGATTTATATGGGAGCAGAAGATATTCAGCGTCAGGCTTTAAATGTTTGGCGCATGAAATTATTGGGCGCTGAAATTATTAGTGTGAAAAGCGGCACGCGGACTTTAAAAGATGCCATGACTGAAGCGCTGCGTGATTGGGTGACTAATGTGAGCACTACTCATTATGTTATTGGTACGGCCGCTGGCCCGCATCCCTATCCCAAGATGGTGCGGGATTTTCAATCCGTGATTGGGTCTGAAGCGCGAAAACAAATTTTACTTCAAGAAAAACGTTTACCGGATTATTTAGTGGCCTGCGTTGGTGGTGGGAGTAATGCTTTGGGTTTATTCCATCCATTTTTTAAGGATCAAAGCGTAAAGTTTATCGGGGTAGAAGCTGCCGGTTTAGGTTTGGTTTCAGGAAAACATGCCGCGAGTTTAGTGGGCGGCGCGCCAGGAGTTTTACATGGTTCAAAATCTATGATTTTGGAGGATAAGTTCGGCCAGATTAAAAATGCTCATTCCATTGCCGCAGGCTTAGATTATCCGGGAGTCGGCCCGGAGCATGCGTATTATCAGAAAATAAAACGCGCTATTTATGTCGCGATTAGCGATAAGGAAGCACAAGAAGGATTTAGTCTATTATCTGAAATCGAGGGGATCATTCCGGCTTTAGAGTCGGCTCACGCCATCGCCTATTTAAAAAAGGCGCGGCGGCAATTGGGTAAAAATTCTCTGGTGATTGTTTGCCTCTCCGGGAGAGGGGATAAGGATCTGCATGAACCGCGTTGAAGAAAAGTTTAAACAATTAAAAAGTAAATCTCAAAAAGCCTTAGTAGCTTTTATTACCGCGGGTTATCCGGATTTAGGGACTACGGAGGAGTTAGTTCAGGAATTAGAGCGGCGCGGAGTGGATTTAATCGAGATAGGAGTACCTTTTTCTGATCCTTTGGCAGATGGCCCGGTGATTCAGGAAGCTTCGGTGTTTGCGCTAAAACGTGGAGTAAATTTAGTAAAAATTTTGGCGGCAGTAAAAAAGATTCGCGCGAAAGTTAGTTTACCAATCTGTCTTATGTCTTATTACAACCCGATTTTTTGTTTTGGGGATAAGAAATTTATTGATCAAGCGCTAGCCTCGGGAGTGGATGGAGTGATTATTCCGGACCTGCCTTTGGAAGAAGCGGGTGAGTTTACTAAGTACGCTCATAAAAAAGGTTTGGTGAATATTTGTTTTCTGGCTCCGACGAGCACGCTGGCGCGCATAAAAAAGATTGCTAAAGTGGCGCGGGGATTTATTTATTATGTTTCTTTAACCGGAGTTACCGGAGGGCGCGAGCGTTTAGCAAAAGATTTAAAAATCAAATTGGCGAAAATTAAGCAGAATACTGCTTTGCCGATTTGCGTGGGGTTTGGTATTTCTTCCCCTCAACAAGCCGGCGCAGTCTGTAAAATGTCCGAAGGGGTAATTATTGGCAGTGTGATTGTTAAAAAAATTAAAGAAAACTTAAATGCCGTAAATTTGGTTTCTAAAATTGGCGCATTTGTGGAAAGGTTTAATGTATAAAAAAACTAGCCTTAATAATGGTTTGCGCATCATTTCTAAACGGATTAATAATGTGCAATCCGTATCTTTAGGAATTTGGATTAATATCGGTGGCCGTTATGAAAGTACGGCGCAAAAAGGGATTTCACATTTTTTAGAGCACTTACTTTTTAAGGGAAGCCGGAAGTATTCCTGTCGTCAGATTAAAGAGCAAATTGAGGGCGTGGGGGGTGCTTTGAATGGTTTTACCTCCGAGGAGCTCACTTGTTATTTAGTAAAGATTCCCCAGCGTTATTTAGCGCAGGCTTTGGATATTCTTTCGGATATGGTTATTCATCCGTCTTTAAAAGAGCAAGATATCCAAAAAGAGAAGACCGTGATTTTGGAAGAATTAAAAATGTATCGCGATCTTCCGCAAAGTTATGTTTATGAGCTTTTGGATGAATTGCTTTGGCCGCAGCAGGCTCTCGGCGCGCCGGTAATCGGAACAGTGGAATCAGTTAAGAGTATCAATCGCAAGATTTTAAAAGCTTTTCAGTCCGCTCATTATACTCCTGCTAATATTGTTGTCAGTGCCGCTGGTTTTTTAGACCAGGAGCGCTTAGTGCAAAAGGTGGAAACTCATTTTTTTCAGAAATCTCGCGCTCAAGTCAACGCTTATGTTCTGGCCAAGGAGAGTCAGAAGCAACCGCGACTTAAGATTTTTGCTAAAAATACAGAACAAACGCATATGGCTTTAGGATTCTGTAGTTTAAAACGCGATCATCATTTAAAGCATGCTCAAGCGCTTTTGCATATCATTCTGGGAGCAAATATGTCTAGCCGGCTTTTTAATGAAGTAAGAGAAAAAAGGGGCTTAGCTTATGAAATTGGCACAGGGTTAAAACGCTACCATGATACCGGAGCATTCCTGGTGCATGCCGGGATCGATAATCATAAAGTGGAGAATTGTTTAGGCCTTATTTTTCAAGAGCTCGGGAAAACGCGTAAGACCTTAGTTCGCGGGGATGAGTTTCGGCGCGCCAAAGAGTTTTATTTAGGGCAATTGAGTTTAGCGTTAGAAGATACAATGGAGTATATGCTTTGGATGGGAGAAAGTATTGCTTGTTTGAATAAAGTTTATACTTTTGCGGATGTGGTTAAAGAAGTAAATAAAGTAAGTTTAGAAGATTTACGGATTGTGGCGCAACAAGTGTTTAAAAACGAGGGAATTAATCTGGCTTTGATCGGCCCGCTTGAGAAAAGCGAGAAAAAGATTAATGCTTTGCTGGATTTAGGATAAAAATGGTGATTATTTTAATTTTATTAATTTTAGCGGCTTTTTCATTTTTCTTTTCTGCTTCGGAGACTTCTTTAATCGGATTAAGTAAAATTCGTTTGCGTCATATGCTTCAGCAAGGAGTCAAAGGAGCCGCTTGCGTCCAGCGCTTGGTGAGTAAATTAGATAAAGTTATAGCGGCTATTCTTATTGGTAACAATATTATGAATATTGCTATTTCATCAATTGTAACCGGAATTTTTGTTCAAATTTACGGGTATCAGTGGGGGGTGGTGTTTTCAACTTTTGTTACGACTCTGGTGTTGCTTATTTTTTGTGAAGTTACCCCTAAAATGCTCTCCGCCAAACATACGGAAAAGATGGCTTTGGTTACTGCTCCGCTTATGGAGATTGCAATTATTGTTTTAAAGCCGTTGATTCTTTTTTTTATCGGTATCAGTAATTTTATTTTAAAAGTTTTCCATGTCAGTTCGCCTAAAAGGCTGCCATTAGTGACGGAAGAAGAATTAAAAACGATGATTGAAATCGGTAAAGAAGAAGGGGTCCTCAGCGAAGAAGAGCGTAAGATGCTCCAGCGGATTTTTGAGTTTGGAGATACTAAGCTTAGTGATGTGATGGTCCCGAAAGATAAAATTATCGCTGTAAACGCTAATACAAGTTCTGATAATTTATTGGATATTTTTGTGGAAGAGGGGCATGCCCGGCTTCCGGTTTATAATGGAACGATTGATAAAATCGTGGGCATCGTTTATGCTCATGACCTGTTGTATATTTTACGTCAAAAGGGTTTATTTTTGTTGACGGATTTATTGCAGGAAGTTTGTTTCGTTAGCCCCGTACTGCGTGTGAGTGAACTTTTGCGGAGATTCCAAACGGAAAAGATGCAAATTGCCATAGTCACCGATAAAGAAGGCCGAACTTTAGGCTTGGTGACGCTGGAAGATTTATTGGAGGAAATTGTCGGCGAAATAGAGGAAAAGGGCGCGCAAGGGAGAAAACATCTTTGAAGAATTGTTTGACATCAAAATTAACCTGTGTTAAGATTGTCGTATTGAAAAGTAAACCAATAAAGGAGGAATCAAATGGCAGAAACAGGATATTGCGTAAAATGTAAAAACAAAAAAGATATGAAAGATGAGCAGAAGGTTACGATGAAGAATGGCCGTTCGGCAATGAAGGGGAAGTGTTCTACTTGCGGAACCGGGATGTATAAAATTTTAGGTAAGAGTAAATAATTGTTGTTTTAATAAAAAGAGGAGTAAAACAAAATAGAATCAAAACAGTTAGCGCAGCGGATTGCCCAGATTGCTAAATCCAAGAAAGCCGAAAAGGTAATTATTTTAGATGTTTCTAAAATTGCTGGCTTCTGTGATTATTTTGTTATTGCGAGCGGTAATTCCTTAAGACAGACGACCGCGGTTGCTCAGGCAATTAAGGAAGATCTGGAGATCCAGGGAATAAAATCTCTCTCGCGCCTGGCGCGTAACGACGAGTCAGGTTGGATTGCTTTAGATTATGTTTCGGTGATTGCGCACGCGTTCTATCAGCCGATGAGAGAGTTTTATTCTTTAGAGAGTCTTTGGTCCGATGCTAAGAAAGTAAGGGTCAAGGCCACTTAAATTTTTCTTACCCCACCTTAACCAACCGTATTTTTAAAATTTAACCATGTCAAAAAATATCCAGGAAGAACTTGTCGTAATCGTGGAGCGTTGTTTAGCTCTGGTGGGTTGGGCCCAACTCTACCCTGAAAAAGTTTTATTAGATCTTCCTACTGATAGCCGCTTTGGAGATTTTACTACTAACCTGGCTTTAAAATTAAGTAAACTTTTGAAGCGCTCTCCGCGAGAAATTGCCGCTCAATTAATTACTCTCTTAGAACAGGAAATACCAAAAACCGCGTTAAAAGATTCCGTCTCGCAAATTAAAGTTGAAGGAGTAGGTTTCTTAAATTTTTATTTGCATAAAAATTATTTCTATCAGCAGTTAAATTTGATTCTTACTCAAGGCCAAGAGGCCTTAAAGCTTGATTTAGGTAAAAAACGCAAGGTATTGATTGAATTTGTGAGTGCTAATCCCACCGGGATATTATCGGTGGCGCACGCGCGTCAGGCAGCAGTGGGTGATTGTTTGGCGAATATTTTAAATTTTAGCGGTTTTGATTTGCAACGTGAGTACTACCTTAATGATGAGGGTAACCAGATTAATATTTTAGGTAAATCTGTCGCTTTGCGGCTTAAAGAACTCCAAGGTAAAAAAGAGGAGTTTCCGGAAAACTATTATCAGGGCGACTATATTTATGATATTGCCAAAGTGGCGCAAGAGGAAAAAATTTCTGAAGCTGCTTTGGGTGATTTTGCTGCCGGTTATATTTTAAAATTAATTAAGCAAGAGCTGCTTGATTTTGGAGTAAGTTTTGACTGTTGGTATTCGCAAAAAGAATTGGCGCAAAGCGGTAAAGTGGAAATAGCTTTTGCGAAATTAAAAGAACGTGGATTTCTTTATAATCAGGATGGAGCACTTTGGTTTAAGTCCAGCGCTTTTGGCGATGATAAGGATCGGGTGGTGGTGAAAAGCGACGGGTCGCAGACTTATTTAGCTCCGGATATCGCTTATCATGAGGATAAGTTTGCGCGGGGTTTTAGCGGGTTAATTAATCTTTGGGGCCCGGATCATCACGGATATATTAACCGCATTAAGGCGGCGGTGAGCGCTTTAGGGCATAATCCAGAAGCGCTTTCGATAATTATCGTGCAGTTGGCAACGATTTATCGCAATGGGGAGCTGGTGCAAATGTCCACCCGGAGTGGACAATATATTAGCTTACGCGAAATTTTGGATGAGGTCGGCGCGGACGCGGCAAGATTTTTCTTTCTCATGCGCCGGACTTCCAGCCATCTTGATTTTGATTTGGAAGTGGCTAAAAAACAAAGCGCGGAGAATCCGGTATATTACGTGCAGTATGCTTACGCGCGTATTTGCAGTATTTTGCGCAGTAGCCCGGGAAAATTTTCTCAAGCCTTAAATCTTTCGCTTTTGGTTGAGAAAGAAGAACTAGGCGTGATTAAGAAGTTACTGGAGTTAGAAGCAGTATTAAATATTTGTGTTGTTACTTCTGATCCTTACATGCTCACGGTTTATCTTCAGGAGCTGGCAGAAAGTTTTCATAAATTTTATGATTTACATCGGGTGCTTGGCCAGTCCGATGAGCTTACTCAGGCAAGGCTGGCGCTCGTCCAGGGAGTAAAGATTGTTTTAGCCTGCGGTTTAGAATTGTTAGGAATTTCTCGTCCGGAAAAGATGTAAGTAATAATTTATAAGTTTAATTTTGGTTCATGCCTACCCATAAAATTCTTAAAGTTGTTTTAACAAATCCAGGTTTGCAAAATTTATTGGCCCAAGAATTAGGAATTTCAAAAATCTTGGCGCAACTTTTAATTAATCGTCAAATTATTAACGTTTCGCAAGGAGAAAAATTTTTGCAAGGCGGAATGAATGATTTATTGCGCCCGGATTTATTTTTAGACCTTCCGAAAGCAGTGAATTTAGTAAAAAAAGCGCGGGAAAATCATCAACCGGTAATGGTTTTTGGTGATTATGATGTTGATGGGTTAACGAGCACCGTTTTAATTAAAAATACGTTAACCAAAATGGGCCTTAAGGTGCTCCATCATATTCCACATCGCGTCAAGGAAGGTTACGGTTTAAACCAGCAAGGCGTGGATTTGGCTAAGGAGCATAAGGTTAAGCTGATGATTACCGCGGATTGCGGGATCGCTAATCGCCAAGAGATTTCCGCTTTAAGAGGTGCTGATATTGATGTGATTGTTACTGATCATCATGAACCTCAAGGATTAAGTTTACCGGAAGCTTCCTGTATTATTAATCCTAAGGTTAAGAATTCAAATTATCCGTATCGAGATTTAGCTGGAGTGGGGGTAGCTTATAAATTTTGTCAGGGATTAAGCAATTCTCTTTTGAGTGCCGATTTGGATCTGGTGGCTTTAGGCACGATTGCTGATAGCGTTCCTTTGACGGGAGAAAATAGGATTATTGTAAAAGTTGGCTTGTTAGAATTAGCGCAAACCAAAAGAGTAGGGCTACAGGCTTTGATTAAGAACGCCGGGATTGAAAATAAAAAATTTAATACCGTTTATGTGAGTTTTATTATTGCTCCGCGGCTTAATGCTTCCGGCCGTCTTGGCGATGCCCAAGTATCTTTTGATTTATTAACTTGTCAGGATCCTTTAAAGGCGCAGGTTTTAGCTAAAGAAGTGGAGCGTTTCAATCGCGAACGCCAGAAAGTGGAAAGTAAAATTATGCAGGAGGCAGAGGATTTAATTAATTCTGAAATAAATTTTAAAGATCATAAAGTGATTGTTTTAGCCAGAGATAATTGGCATCAGGGAGTATTAGGAATTATTGCCTCGAAACTTGCTGACCGATTCTACCGTCCGGCAATTGTGATTTCTCTTACTAACGAATTATGCAAAGGATCGGCGCGTTCGATTAAAAATTTTCATCTTTTTAACGCGCTTACGGATTGTCAGGAGTTTTTGCATAGTTTTGGCGGCCACGCGCATGCTGCCGGGCTTTTAATTAGTAAAGATAATATCGATGACTTTAGATTGAGTATTAACAGGTTGGCTTCTGAACGCCTGACTTTGGAGGATTTGCTTCCGAGTATCGAGGTGGATTTAGAGTTAAAATTCAGCGATTTAAACGAAAGTTTAATTAGAGAATTAGATCTATTAGCGCCGTTTGGAATGGGTAATCCTGAACCACTTTTCTTTACTCGTGGTCTTAAGCTTAAAGGTGCAGTGCAGCTTTTAAATCGCGGAACTTTAAAGTTTTGGGCTACGGACGGAAAAACTACTCTTCAGGTAATTGCTTTTGGGATGAGCCATTTAAAGGCGAGCCTGCTTACGTCAGGGTCTTTTGATTTAATTTATACTCCTAAAATTGATAGCTGGCGCGAAGAAGAAACGCTGATTTTAGAGGCGAAAGATATCTTTTTTAAATAAATTTTATTAGGCTTTTTGGTAAGAACCTTTTTTGATGCACTTGGCGCAGATAAACACTTTTTCCGGAGTGCCATTTACCAGTATTCGTACTTTCTGCAGATTTGGTAAAAATTTACGTTTTGACCAACGGCTGATTTTAGAACCGGTTCCGCCTTTGGCTTTGTATTGGCCTTTGCGCGCGACAGTCTTTCCCGTGAGCGCACCTTTTTTACAAATTTTACATTTTTTTAACATTTTTTGGCTCCTTAGTTTTAAGTTTAAGTAGTATACTTGAAATCTGGTGCTTGTCAAGAATGTATTTTGTCCTTCGGATATTGTTCCGCGTGCGCTGCACGCTCCACAATATCCTCC
>CAIVOB010000005.1 GCA_903907475.1 Candidatus Omnitrophota bacterium | reverse complement strand
TTGTTAATAATTTATAGTCAGCATAATGTTAGATTAGATATTCCTTTCTTAAAAGAAACAGCTTTAGATCTAGACGGTTTATATATTTTGTTTGTGATTTTAGTTATTGCCGGTTCATCTAATGCGGTTAATCTCACTGATGGCCTGGATGGCTTGGCGATTGGAATCGTGGTTATGGTGGGGATTGCTTTTAGTATACTTTGTTATGTTTCCGGGAATATAAATTTGAGTAGTTATCTTTTAATTCCTTATATTAAAGGCGCCGGAGAGCTGACGATATTTTGCGGCAGCATTGTTGGGGCGGGGTTAGGTTTCTTGTGGTTTAATTGTTATCCGGCGACGATTTTTATGGGTGATGTCGGTTCTCTGGCTTTAGGGGGAGCAATCGGCACGGTAGCGTTATTAATCAAAAAAGAGATGCTTTTAATTATCGTTGGGGGGATATTTGTTTTAGAAGCGCTTTCGGTTATTTTGCAGGTAAGTGTTTTTAAATTAACTAAAAAACGGATCTTTAAAATTGCACCTCTGCACCATCATTTTCAATTTTTAAATTGGCCGGAGAATAAAGTCATCGTGCGTTTTTGGATTATTGCCGGTTTGTTGGCTTTATTTACTCTCGTTACTTTAAAAATCAGGTAAATTATCCATGCGTGATACAGCATATTTTAAAAATAAAAAAATAACCATTATTGGTTTGGCTCGTTCCGGGGTTGCTTGCGCGAATCTTCTCTTTAAGTTAGGTTCTCAAGTCAGCGTCACGGATATTGCGCACAACGCTCAAACGCAAGGTGCTTTGAAGAATCTTTGTTCTTCAAAGATTGCTGTGGAATTGGGTAAACATACTTTAGATTTTATTCAATCGGCAGATTTAGTGGTGATTTCTCCGGGTGTGCCTTTGGATGCGGTTCCGGTTGTATGGGCGAAAAAATTTAATAAGTTAGTGCTGAGTGAAATTGAGGTGGCCAGCTTACTCTGCCCGGCGCCAATTATTGCCGTGAGCGGTTCTAACGGCAAGACTACGGTTACGACTTTGATCGCTAGAGTCATCGAAGCCGCGGGGAAAAAAGTGCATCTTTGCGGTAATATCGGAAATCCGTTTTCAGGGGAATTAGGGAAAATCGCTGCCGAAGATTTTGTGGTTTTAGAAGTAAGTTCTTTTCAATTAGAAAATATTCGGGATTTTAAACCAAAAATTGCCGTAATTCTCAATTTGACTGCCAATCATTTGGATCGCTATAAGAATATGCAAGAATATCTGGAAGCGAAAGTGCGGATTACTCTTAATCAGGATGGGGGAGATTTTTTAGTTTTAAATGCCGCGGATTTATTATTAAAGGGTCTGGAAAAAAGATCGCAGGCTAAAGTTATTTATTTTAAACAAAAGGGAAATTTTAATCCTAATCAAAGCGTAGTTTTAACGGTGGGAGAAATTTTAGGAATTAATACCGACATGATAATAGAAGTTTTTAAAAATTTTAAAGGTTTGGAACATCGTCAAGAGGAAGTTTTAGAGCTTCAAGGTATTAAATTTATTAATGATTCTAAGGCGACAACTGCGGATTCGGCAATTT
>CAIVOB010000004.1 GCA_903907475.1 Candidatus Omnitrophota bacterium | reverse complement strand
TACCCCATCGGAAATGCTCGAAATTTAATTTGATCATTGGCATAATCAAGCCACAATTCGCGCACCGGCTGGAATTCCCTTTTAATCTTCATACCCGGAATACCAAAACCATTAATCGTCGTGGCGGTAGTCTTTCCATTAACCACTTTTAGTTCCGGTAAATTAATCACTGAACCGTCAGTGGCATAAAAAGTATGGTTCATAATATAGCCGGTATTAGACCAATAATACATTTGCAAATCGGCGTTACCAATCCCATTACTAACCGTAATTTTATCGCTTTTACCGGTAAAACTCCAAGGATCAACGGTCAGATTGGTATGAAAATTAAAGCCCGTTTTATTATCAGTATCCAAATTCACGCTTAAAGAATCATAAATCTTAGGATCAAAAGTATTAAAACGATTATTAAATCCAGCATCCGAACTCATTCTCCAGCTCTTGCTTTTTTCATTTAAATCAAAATTCGCCCGCTTCCAAATAAAATCATCCGGAGTAATCCCAAAGCTCGCCTGCATTTCTCCGCTCACGCGTAATGGCCCGGCCTGAAATCCTCTTCTTTCCGCATTCGCCACCTGATCATTATCCAAACTTGAAGTAAGAGTATCCTGAATTTGACGATCTTTAAATTTATCTAAAGTTAAATCCATCGCCTGCTCTTTAGTTAAAACCGGCGGGGAAACTATCGGGGAAGACTCATTAAAAATTTTATTAATATAATCTTTGGCCACCACACTGGTAGAATCAACTAATAAAGCCTTATTAAACTCCGCCAAAGCCTCTTCGGTATGGCCCAGAGAATAATAAGTTTTGCCCAATTCACATAAATAATCTACCGCTTGAGATTGGCCAAAAACCGGGGGAAGTGAAAAAAATAAAAGCGCTAAACAGGTTAGCGCCGTAACTTTAAATCTAAAATTCTCTTTTTTCATATTGATACTATTATATAGCGCTATAATCTCCTGTCAAATAAAAAATAAGCCAGGCAAATAATACGCCTGGCAACAAAACCAATTTTTTTAAAAATCACTCTTAGTTCTTAGTTAATTTTTCTGAAGCAGTTAAAGCAATATTTAAAGTATGCACAAAAGTGATCAGCAAAAGTTTCCCCTGATTCAGTGCGAGAATTCCACCTTTAATTTTACAAAAAAAATGCTCCCGCTTTTCTTGGGTATTTCTCTCTTTTAAAACGTAAAGATAAGGTTCCGGCTTAGCAACTTGGGCGTTTTCCACCGTTTTAATAATACAAGCAAAATGCCGATGCACAACGCTATGCACTCCCTCCTTATCAGTAATCTCAGAGCTCACAATTACTTTACGGCTACGATCGGCGGAAGTTAAATTTTTATAAAGTAAATCGCGCATTTTTTCTTTCTTTTGACGATTTTAAAGATTATTAATAATGGTTAGCTACAGGGAAAGTATGCCTTTAAAAACAGGGCAATACAAGGGATTTGCGAGTCAAAAAGAAAGCGCTTGCTTTGACTTAGCGACGAGAAATTTAAGTTGTAGTTTTTTTAAAATTCAGACGCGGTTCTTGGCCTCGAAGTAATCTTATCAGATTGGCTTTATGGCGCAAGATAACAAAAATACTAAACAAAACACTGACGAGAATAAAAGTAAAAGGTAATCTGAATAAAAAACTTAAAATCGGTAACGCCAAAGCGCTCAAAAGTGAAGCTAATGAAACGATGCGCCAGATAAAAAAACTTAATC
>CAIVOB010000003.1 GCA_903907475.1 Candidatus Omnitrophota bacterium | reverse complement strand
TTATACCTCGCATCCCAATTTTCCTCCGAAAAATCTTTTAGGAGTCTTTGGCGCTTACCTTGCCGGTTTAATTGTATTTTTCTTTGGGAATATCTCCAGTTTTGTCATTCCTTTTTTGGTGATGATGTTGGGAATTAAATACTTTCGTCAGGATAAACCTTATTTAAGTGTTCCGCGGATTTTAGGGATGTTCGTGTTGCTGGTTTCGACGAGCGCGCTGATCGGAATGTTTAATTTAAATAATGATTTGCTGAGATTCCACACTTCAGGATTTCTCGGCGCTTTAACTGCTAATTTTGTTACCACCTATTTTAGCCGCTTAGGTGGTTTTATTATTTTTATCACCTTCATTATTCTTTCTTTAGCTTTAGTGACCGAGATTTTAATTTCTTCTCTTTTTGTGAATTTATTCGCCAGATTAAAAAGTATTTTTGCTAAAATTTTTAATTTTTCACGTAATATTAAGACGCCGCCGGTTAAAGTTAAATCTTCTCTTTTAAGTAAGCCGAATCTTTTTGGGCTTAAAGAATCGCCGTCCGCTCCTGCCAATAAGCCTAAGATTTTTATGCCTGAGAATACGGCGGGAAAAATAAAGATTCAAATTAAAAATAATCCCGCTTCTGATCAATCCCGGATTAAGCTGCCGCCGCAAAAAATCGGTGATTATCATCTGCCTTCTATAGATTTATTAGATGAGCCGGTTGCCAGTGATACCAAACAAATGAAAGAGGATCTGGAAGCTTGTGCCAGGACCCTGGAAGAGACCTTAGAGGATTTTGGTATTTTGGCTAAAGTTACGGATATTATTCGTGGCCCGGTAATTACGCGTTATGAATTAGAACCTGCTGCCGGAGTGAAGATTAATCGCATTGAAAACTTGAGTGATGACATCGCTTTAGCGATTAAAGCTCAATCGATAAGAATCATCGCGCCGATTCCGGGTAAAGGCAGAGTGGGGGTGGAGGTTCCGAATTTACAAAGTACTTTAGTGTGCATTAAAGATTTACTTACTTCGGCGGAGTATCATAAGCAGAAATCATCTTTAGCGATTGCTTTAGGAAAGGATATTACCGGCAGGTCTGTTTTTGGAGACCTTGATGATATGCCGCATCTTCTAATTGCCGGAACGACCGGTTCGGGTAAAACAGTTTGCGTGAATACCTGTATTTTATCTTTACTTTTCCGGGGATCGCCTAATGATTTAAAATTTTTAATGATTGATCCCAAGATGGTAGAATTAATGCCTTTCAATGGCTTGCCGCATCTTTTATGCCCGGTAGTTACGGATGCTAAAAAAGCAGCCGTGGCTTTAAATTGGGTTGTTTCTGAAATGGAGGAACGCTATCGGCTTTTATCTAAGGCAGGCGCGAGAAATATCGAAGCTTATAATGAAAAACAAGAAAAGATTCCTTATATTGTGGTAATTGTTGATGAGTTCGCGGATTTAATGAGTGTCGCCCGGGATCAGATTGAGAATGCGATTACGCGTTTAGCGCAGTTATCGAGAGCGGTGGGAATACATTTAATTTTAGCCACACAGCGGCCAAGTGTTGATGTAATTACCGGAGTAATTAAAGCGAATCTTCCGGCGCGGGTATCTTTTAAGGTAGCTTCCAAAGTCGATTCGCGCACGGTTTTAGATATGAATGGCGCGGAAACTTTACTTGGTAAAGGGGATATGTTATTTTTACAGCCGGGGAAAGAAGATCTTGTCCGGATTCAAGGAGCTTTGGTTAAAGACGCTGAGATTGAAAGAGTCGTGGAATTTATTAAGGCTCAAGGAGAGCCGGTTTATGATGAAGAGATTCTGAAAGAGCAGCAAAAAAATAATTTGCCCGGTGGTGGCCAAAAAGATGAGCTTTATGAAGAGGCGGTGCGGGTAATTATGGAAAGTAATCAAGCTTCAGTTTCAATTTTACAAAGGCGTATGCGATTAGGTTATACGCGCGCAGCGCGCATTATTGATCAGATGGAAGCTGAAGGTTTGGTGGGCCCTTTTGAGGGGAGCAAGCCGCGTAAGATTTTGGTGGATCGCGCGGTTTGGTTAAAGGATTTAACGAGTGGCAGGGAGGCGGGGTAAAAAAAGTGAATATTGAGACAGTGGGAGCAAGATTAAAAAAAATTCGTCAGGAAAGAGGTTTAACTCTGGAAGAGATGCAGAAGAAAACTAAAATGCATCTGAATATTTTGCGCGCGATTGAAGGAGATAGCCTCTCAGATTTAAGCCCGGTTTATCTCAAAGGTTTTATAAAAATTTATTGCAATCATTTAGGGCTCGATGCGCAGGAGTATCTTGGCCCGGCGGTGCAAACTTTAAAGCCAGTTTTACACGCTACTGTCGGCCGGGGGATTGGAGAGCGAGTCGAGAGTAAATCAACTTTCATTAAAGATACCTCTAAGAATATCGCGACCTTTGCATCCGCAGTCCATTTTAAGCGTTTAGTGGTTATCGTGGTGTTAGTGGTAATGTTTATTTTTTTGATAATTAACGGCGCAAGATTTATTGGTAAACACTTCAGGGCTTCGTTTACTCGGGCAAAAATTTCGCTGCCTGTTTTAACCCCAAAACCGGCAAAGGAAAGATTAGCCAAAGATACTAAAAGTACATTGGTAACCAAAAATAATCCTGTAGTGTCTAAGTCGGCAAAAGATGAATTGAAAGGTTTTACTTGCGAGATATTCGCGCGTAATAAAAGCTGGGTTTCTGCTAAGGTTGACGGTAAATTGCGTTTTCATGGATTATTGACTCCTGGCCGCACAGAATCCTGGCAGGCGAAAGAAAAAATCGAATTGTCTTTAGGAGATTCCGGAGCAATAGAAATTCAAGTTAATGACCAGCGTTTTACGCACCTTGGCCGCCGGGGCCAGTCTTTAAAAAACATTTTAATTAATAAAGATGGTTTAAAAATTGCGCGATGAAAGAAAAGATCGGAATCTTAAGTTTAGGCTGCCCGCGGAATTTAGTAGATGCGGAAACGCTGGCCGGACGCTTAAACGCTAAAGGTTATCGGATTCTTGATGATTTAAAAGGGGCGGATGTAGTTTTAGTCAATACTTGCGCTTTTATCGAAGAAGCTAAGCGTGAATCGATCGCGGCAATTTTAGAGCTGGTGGAGCTTAAGAATCAAGGCAAGTTAAAAAAAATAATCGTTCATGGATGCCTGCCGCAGCGTTATAAAAATTTAAGTCAAGAGTTGCCTGAAGTAGATGCTTTTGTTGGCGCCTTGGGCGCCAATCATACAGTAAAAAGATTTGCTTTAGCCCCGCGTCATTACGCTTATCTAAAAATTTGTGAAGGTTGTGTTAATGCTTGCAGTTATTGCGTTATTCCTAAAATTAAAGGCCGGCTTAAGAGTTTAGAAGAAAAGTCAATCATTGCCAGGGTAAAAGAGTTAAATCGGCAAAAGATTGCGGAACTTAATATTATCGGCCAGGATATTACCGGTTTTGGGATGGAGCGCGGCGGGAAGAGCCGGTTGGTGGAGCTTTTAAAGAAAGTAATTCAGCAAGCTCCGGATATTTCTTGGATTCGGCTGCTTTATTTAAATCCGGAACGCGTGAGCGATGAATTGTTGAAGTTAATAGGCGAAAATAAGCAGCTCTGTAAATATATTGATTTGCCCATTCAGCACATTAACAACCGGATTTTGAAAATTATGGGCCGCAGAATAAGCAAAGAACAGTTGGTAGCTTTAATTGCTAAAATAAGAAGAATGATTCCCGGAGTTTGTTTGCGTACGACGGTGATTGTGGGTTTTCCTTCAGAGACAGAAAAAGAGTTTCAGGAGCTATTGGAATTTATTCAAGTTGTAAAATTTGAGCGATTAGGCGCTTTTACTTATTCCCGGGAAGAAGGCACGCCGGCTTATAATTTTAAAGGGCAGATTTCAGAGAAACAAAAACAATTACGGTTCCAAGCGATTATGTCCGTCCAGCAGGAAATCGCCAAAATTCAGAATGCTCGGTTCTTAGGTAAAAAGATTGAAGTTTTGATCGAGGAGAAAGAAGCTGGTGTTTATATCGGGCGCAGTCAGGCGGATGCTCCGGAAGTAGACGGAACGGTTTACGTTCATACTAAGAAGCATCTAAAGATTGGAAAATTTGTTACGGTAAAAATTAAAGACACTTTGGAATATGACCTTGTGGGGGAATTATAAAAATGAACCTTGCCAATCGCTTAACGATGTCACGGATTTTGTTAACTTTTGTTTTTATGTTTTTTTTATTTTGTCAGGGGCTTTGGCCCAAGGCTTTAAGTTTGTTAGTTTTTATTTTGGCGGCACTTTCCGATTTACTTGATGGCTGGGTTGCTAAACACCGCAATATGGTCACGGATTTTGGTAGATTAATGGACCCCATCGCGGATAAAATTTTAGTTTTGGCGGCTTTCGCGGCTTTTGTGCAGCTGCAATTAATTGATGCTTGGATGTTTGTGATTATTGTTTCGCGGGAAATCTTAATTACTTCCTTAAGGCTTTTTGCGTTAAATAAAGCTAAAGTTTTATCGGCGGCGCGAGCGGGTAAGCATAAAACTGTTTTACAAATGTTGGTAATTTTTATTATTTTAGGTTTTATCGTGGCGAAAGAAATTTTGCTTAAATATTATACTTGGAATCCGGCTTGGGAAAAAATCTTTCATCAAGGAATCTTTGGGCTGATGTTAGTTACTGTGGGGTTGACACTTTATTCCGGGTTATCCTATCTTTGGGAAAACCGTAAGATTATCGCGCGTTTATGAAGCAAAATCCACTCATTAATTTTTTCATTAAATTAGTCAGTACTTTTTTCTTTACTGGTTATTTACCGCTTATTCCGGGCACCTTTGGTAGTCTTGTTGGAGTAGGAATCTTTTGTTTGCTTGCCAAGAGTAATTTTTTAATTTATTTTCTCGTTATATTAGGGATTACTTTTTTTGGGCTTTTTACCTGCGGTAAAATGGAAAAGATTCTAGGAAAAAAGGATCCCGGTTGCATCGTGATCGATGAAGTAATGGGGATGTTAGTGGCACTTAGTTTTATGCCGTTTAACTTTAAGATTATTATTTTAGGTTTTTTAATTTTCAGGATTTTAGATACGCTCAAGCCCTATCCAGCGGATAAATTGCAGTATCTTCACGGTTCTTTAGGGGTGATGGGAGATGATTTAGTGGCCGCCCTTTATACGAATTTAATACTTTCCTTAATTGTAAGATTTTCTTTAATTTAAATTTCTAATCAATAACTGCAGAGCAGCGCAAGCGGCTTGTCGGCGGACGCTGGCGCGATTTCCCCGGAAGACAAATAAATTACAAAAAGTTTTATTTTTACTTGCCAGGCTAATAAAGACGGTGCCAATGGGTTTAGTGGCAGTTTTTCCTTGGGGCCCGGCAATACCGGTAATACTTAGCGCGAAATCAGCGTTAATTTTTTTGCGGATATTTTGTGCCATTAAAATTGCCACTTTTCTTGAGACCGCGCCGCTTG
>CAIVOB010000002.1 GCA_903907475.1 Candidatus Omnitrophota bacterium | reverse complement strand
TTATTTTCAGGAATTAAAACCCTTAATGGAACATATTCGTAAACATGCGGATGAACTTGAAGGGGTAGTTTCCGACGATGCTTGGGATTTACCGAAATACCGGGAGATGTTGTTTATTGACTAAAAGTAGCAGTTATGTTTTTAGAGGGGAGTCATTTTTTTAAATTAAGGTGCTTAAAATTTAGGTAAAAAATGATAGAAGAAAAGGCAAAAGAAATTGAAAAAGCACTGCAGGAATTAGATCGACTGTTTCTTAAAGAACAAGAAGGAAAGATTTATCATATTATGCTCGATGCGCTGGATAAATCTTTAATTAGAAATACTCTGGTGGTAACTTTCGGCAATCAGATTAAAGCTGCTAGATTGTTGGGCATTAACAGAAATACTTTGCGGGCGAAAATAAAAAAATTAGGTATTATGATTAGCGAGACTAAAATATGAAAGCTCAAGGTTTATACGATCCAAGCTTTGAACATGATTCTTGCGGGGTGGGATTTGTCTGTAATTTAAAAGGGCAAAAATCCAATGCTATTATTAGGCAAGGGATTGAGGTTTTATATCGCCTGGCGCATCGCGGAGCAGTAGGCGCGGATCCTAAAACTGGGGATGGCGCCGGAATTCTTATCCAAATTCCGCATCATTTTTTAAAGCAAGCTGCTTTGGAGAGTAAAATTATTTTGCCGGATGCAAAAGCTTATGGCGTGGGTTTAGTATTTTTACCTCAGGATAAAAGCGGGCGTAAATTTTGTAAAGAGGTGTTTGAAAAAATAGTCAAAGATCAGGGGCAAATTGTTTTAGGTTGGCGCCCGGTGCCGATAGATAATTCTGATATCGGGGAAGGCGCGCGAAGCGCACAGCCTGTTTTTGAGCAGATTTTTATCGGGCAAGCTAAATTAGAAATAGATGAGTTGGCTTTTGAAAGGAAACTTTATCTTATCCGTAAGCAGGTCGAAAATTTTATCGCGCACGCCACTTTAGTGCAGAAAGAATATTTTTATATTACGAATCTTTCTTGTCGCACATTATCCTATAAAGGATTGTTGATGCCGCAGCAGATTGATAATTTTTTCCCGGATCTAAAGAATAAGATGTTAGAAAGTGCTTTATGTTTAGTGCATTCGCGTTATTCCACGAATACTTTTCCTACCTGGAGCTTAGCGCAGCCTTTTAGATTTTTAGCGCATAACGGTGAGATTAATACTTTACGCGGCAATATTAATGGAGTTAAAGCCAAAGAAAGCTTAATGGCGAGTGATTTATTTGGCCAGGATATTAAGTTGTTAAAACCGGTGATTGTTGAAGGTGGAAGCGATTCGGCGGCAATGGATAATTTTTTTGAGCTTTTAGTTTTATCCGGCAGGCCCTTAGAGCATGCGATGATGATGTTAGTTCCGGCAGCCTGGGAGCATGATAAATATATGTCTAAGGATTTGAAAGATTTTTATAAATATCATGCTTGTTTTATCGAGCCTTGGGATGGCCCAGCAGCGATTGCTTTTACAGATGGTAAGAATATCGGCGCGATTTTAGATCGTAATGGTTTACGTCCTGCCCGCTATATTGTGACGCATGATGATTTTGTGGTGTTGGCATCGGAGGTCGGAGTTTTGGATATCGCTCCGGAAAATATTAAGCTTTCCGGAAGACTGGAACCCGGAAAAATGTTCTTTATTAATACGGAGTTAGGGCAAATTATTGAAGATTGCCAAGTGAAAAAGAATATCTCCGCGCATTCAGATTATGGAAAATGGAATGCGGAAAAAATGGTGGACCTTGATGATTTAGAAGCTGCTAAAATTAACGTTAAGAAATCTTCGGATTTTATGGCGTTGCTAAAAGTTTTTGGATACACGCGCGAAGATTTGAAGATGATTATAAAACCTATGGCTTTTGAAGGCAAGGAGCCGGTGGGTTCAATGGGTAGTGATACTCCGCAGGCATTTTTATCAAAAGAACCGCAGCTTTTGTATAATTATTTTAAACAACTTTTTGCTCAGGTTACTAACCCCCCGATTGATTCAATCAGGGAGAAATTAGTGATGAGCTTGGAAAGCTTTGTCGGGCCGGAGAAAAATATTCTTGCTGAGTCTCCGGGGCATTGTCATAAATTGAGGGTAAAAAATCCGGTGCTGGAGAATGAGGATCTGGAAAAGATCCGCCAGATTAATATTAATGGTTTTAAGACTAAAACGATCGATATTTTATTTTCTGCCGCCAGCGGAAAAGAGGGTTTTATTCAAGCGTTGGAGAAAATTTGCCTTGCAGCAGAGTCCGCTATTAGTCAAGGGTACGCTTTTATTATTCTTAGTGACCGGGGAGCGAGTAAAGATAAGATTGCGCTGCCAGCGCTTTTAGCGACTAGCGCGATTCATCAGTATCTGGTGAAAAAAACCATTCGCTCTCAGGTGGCTTTGATTGTGGAAAGCGCTGAGCCGCGAGAAGTACATCATTTTGCTTTGCTTTTTGGTTATGGAGCGGATTGCGTAAATCCTTATTTTGCTTTTGAAGCGGTAGAGTATCTGGTGGCGGAAAAAGAAATTAATTTAGATTCTAAGATCGCGCTCAAGAATTTTAATAAGTCTATTTCTGATGGGATATTAAAAATTATTTCTAAAATGGGAATATCGACCTTAAGAAGTTATCGCGGAGCGCAAATATTTGAAGCTTTAGGGCTCGGCAAGGAATTTGTGGATCAGTATTTTACCGGGACGGTATCGCGTATTGGCGGGGTTAACCTCGAAGGTATTATCGGAGAAACAATACAAAGGCACCAGGAAGCCTATGATTTAAAATGTCCGGAGGAATTTATTTTAGCCAGTGGAGGGGTTTATCAGTGGAAAAAAGACGGGGAGTTTCATTTATGGAATCCGGAAAGTATTTCTGCTCTGCAGGATGCCGCGCGTAATGCTGATTATACGAAATATTTAGAGTTTGCGCGTTTAATTAATGATCAATCCTCTCATCCTACTACTTTAAGGAGTTTGTTAAAATTCCCGAGTTTTGAGAGTAACGTCGCGGGAGATAAAAATATTAAATCGATTCCCTTGAGTGAAGTTGAACCGGCAGAAAATATTTATAAGCGTTTTGTCACGGGGGCAATGAGTTTTGGTTCGATTAGCGGCTCCGCGCATGAAACTATTGCTATCGCGATGAACCGCATCGGGGGAAAGTCTAATACCGGTGAAGGAGGGGAAGATCCCAATAGATTTGTGCCATTACCAAATGGTGATTCTCGCCGTAGTGCGATTAAGCAAGTGGCTTCCGGTAGATTCGGAGTGACGATAAATTATTTAACGCATGCGGATGAAATTCAGATTAAAATTTCTCAAGGTGCCAAGCCCGGAGAAGGCGGACAATTGCCTGGGCATAAGGTGAGTGAAATAATCGCGCGCACCAGGTACACTACCGCCGGAGTAACATTGATTTCTCCGCCACCACATCATGATATTTATTCGATTGAAGATCTGGCGCAGTTAATATTTGATTTAAAAAATGCCAATCCTTATGCCCGGGTGAGCGTAAAATTGGTATCTGAAGTTGGGGTGGGGACAGTGGCGGCGGGAGTGGCCAAAGGGCACGCGGATATGATACTTATTTCCGGAGGGGATGGAGGGACGGGAGCGTCTCCACGTAGTTCGATTCGCTATGCCGGGTTGCCGTGGGAATTAGGATTGTCTGAAACGCACCAAACACTTTTACTTAATAATTTACGTTCGCGGGTACGTTTACAAACTGACGGGCAAATGCGCACCGGCCGGGATGTGGCAATTGCTGCTTTATTGGGAGCCGAAGAATTTGGTTTTTGTTCCGCGGTCCTGGTAGTTATGGGCTGCGTAATGTTAAGACATTGCCATCTCAATAACTGTTCCGTGGGGGTGGCGACTCAGGATAGTATTTTACAAAAAAGGTTTCAAGGGAGGCCGGAGCATATTGTTAATTATTTTAAATTTGTGGTTCAAGAGTTGCGTGAGATTATGGCGCAGCTGGGTTTAAGGACAATTGATGAAATGGTTGGCCGCACGGATCTTTTGGAGCTTAATCGTAAGATTATCCCGGTTAAAGCCAAAGACGTGGATTATTCCAGGATTCTTTATAAGCCAGATTTGCCAAAGAGCATCGGAAACTATTGTCAAAGTAAGCAAGTTGATGGTTTGGAAAATGTTTTGGATCGCAAGTTAATTCAAATGTGCGCTAATGTATTTACCAAGAATCAGCCGGTAAAGATTGAAAGTGTGATTAATAATACTAACCGTTCTACCGGGGCAATGTTAAGCGGGGAGGTTTGCCGTAAATGCGGAGATGGCGTGCTTTTGGAGGATACAATCGCCGTTAAATTTAAAGGAATTGCCGGCCAAAGTTTCGGAGCTTTTTTGGCTAAAGGCGTTACTTTTGAATTAGAAGGTATTGCTAATGATTACGTTGGTAAGGGGATTTCCGGCGGGAAAATTATAATTTATCCCGATAAAAGGGTAAATTATCAAGCGGATGAGAATATTATTATCGGTAATACTTCATTTTACGGAGCGATATCAGGAGAAGCTTATATTAACGGCCTTGCCGGGGAGAGATTTTGCGTCAGAAACTCCGGATTATATGCGGTAATTGAAGGCCTTGGAGATCACGGTTGTGAATATATGACCGGGGGCAGGATCATTGTTTTGGGCGCGGTAGGGAGAAATTTTGCCGCGGGGATGTCCGGAGGAATTGCTTATATTTATGATGAATTTCAGTCGTTTGAAGAAAAATGTAATTTGGATATGGTGGAATTAGAAAAAATTAAAGAGGATGATAAAGTTGCGATTTATCACTTATTGAGCAATCATTTTAAATACACTAAAAGCCGTAAAGCGAAAATTATTCTTAGTGATTTTAAAAATGAGTTGAAGAAGTTTATCCGGGTGATGCCATTAGAATATAAACGTATTTTGGAAGGCATAAAGATCGAAAAAAAATTGGATATTGCGGAGGCACTGGATGGATAAAGAAAGAGGGTTTTTAAAATTAGCCCGGCAGGGAAGCTCTTACCGTCAGGTTTGTGAGCGGATCGAAGATTTTAAGGATGTTTATCAAATGCGTTCTGAGTCTCAGTCGCAGGAACAGGCCACGCGTTGTATGGATTGTTCTACCCCGTTTTGCCATTGGGGTTGTCCGTTAGGAAATTATATTCCGGAGTGGAATGATTATATTTTTCAAGGAAACTGGAAACAGGCGTTTAAACTTTTAGATCAAACTAATAACCTTCCGGAAATAACGGGAAGGGTGTGTCCGGCATTATGCGAGTATTCTTGCGTTTTAGGTTTAAATGATGATCCGGTTACGATCCGGGAAAATGAACTGGCAATTATTGAAGCGGCTTTTAGTAATGGACTGATTAAAGCTAAGAATATAAAAAATCGCACGCTAAAGAAGGTCGCGGTGGTGGGAAGCGGCCCGGCGGGATTATCCTGCGCGGCCCAGCTTAATTGCGCTGGCCATCAGGTGGTGGTTTTTGAAAAAGATAAATTACCGGGAGGGATTTTACGTTACGGGATTCCGGATTTTAAATTAGAGAAATATATTTTAGATCGCCGGATTGATATTTTTAAAAAGGAAGGGATTGTTTTTAAAACTGCTGTTAATGTGGGCCCGGATTATGCGGCGCAAAAACTTTTAAAAGATTTTGACGCGGTTTGTTTGGCAGGTGGAAGCCGGGTGCCGCGTGATTTGCCGCTGGAAGGAAGAAATTTAAAAGGCATATATTTCGCGATGGATTATTTAACGCAATCGAATCGGAGAATTTGCAAAGAAAAGATTGAGCCTAAAGATTTAATTGACGCCAAGGGTAAAAATGTGGTAGTAATTGGGGGAGGGGATAGCGGAGCTGATTGCGTAGGCACCGCGCATCGTCAAGGGGCATCTTGCGTGGTGCAAATTGAAGTATTACCGCGCCCGGCTGAATGCCGTAGTATAGATCAGCCTTGGCCGCAGTATCCGTTACTTTTAAAAGTTTCCACGAGCCATTTAGAAGGCGGAGAGCGTCATTGGGAAGTGCTTACTAAACGTTTTATCGGCGAGAATGGGGCGGTAAAGAAAATTTCTTGTGTGAAAGTGAAGTTTGAGCAAGTTGTTGGAAAGTCATGCCCCCTGATGCAGGAAATTTCCGGAAGTGAGTTTGAAATTAAAGCGGATTTGGTGATTTTAGCGATTGGATTCTTGTATCCGGAGAAAACGGGGTTACTTAATGATTTAGGGGTTAAGCTTGATTCCCGGGGAAATGTTTTTACGCAGGATAATCAAATGACTTCCGTGGACAAAGTATTTTCTGCCGGAGATATGCGCCGGGGGCAGTCGTTAGTAGTTTGGGCGATTGCTGAGGGCCGACGCTGCGCTTATTTTATGGATCAGTATTTAGCGACTAAAAAATAATTTTATTTATAAATTTTTTTATCATGGAGGAGTAAAAGATGTCAAAATTTATTTT
>CAIVOB010000001.1 GCA_903907475.1 Candidatus Omnitrophota bacterium | reverse complement strand
GCCACCTGTTTAATATTTTGCTTTAATGCTTGAAGTTTCTGCGGATTATTCTTAAAATCTAATACCAAGTTTTTTAACGCTTTAATATTTTTCGGATTAAATCCTAACCCATAAGTTGCCAAAACTTTAATATTATCCTCTTCCTGCCCCGGAATAGCGGAAATAAATAACGGCACAATTCCCATCACCAATAACTCAGTAATACTTGAGCCTCCGGGTTTAGTAATCATTAAATCTGAAACCGCCATCAGTTCTTCAGCGTTATTAATAAACCCAAAAACTTTCACATTCTTTAAATTTAACTTTTCTAAACGCTTAAATAATACTTTATTCTTCGCGCAAACCACTAACACCTGCGCTTCGTCACAAAGGCTTTTAGCGATCGCCTCAAGCGGCCCGGCTCCAAATGAACCGGTCATCACCAAAACCGTAAACTTTCCTGCTTTTAAACCAAATTTGATTGCTAATTGTCCTCGATTTTGAGGCTTTAAGAAATTAGCACTTACGGGAATACCGGAAACAATTATTTTTTCCGCTGCGACTCCCAAATTTAATAATTTATCCTTAGTTTGATTAGATGCAACAATATAAGTATCCGTACCCAAAGCGACCCAAAATGGATGCACTCCAAAATCCGTAACCACTGTCACCAGCTGAGCTTTAATTTTATTTTTAATTTTAAGATTTGCCGCCAGTTCAGAATTCAAGAAATGCGTGGAAATAATATAATCAAAATCAGCGGCAACTAAATATTTCCTGAATTTACGGCAACTAAAATAATTTATAATTATCGCAGATTTCCGGCTTATGCCACGGGTGAGCCTGGACTCAGTCGTCCAAAAAAAGAACGCCCAGAGCCAAGGTGCAAAATGAACTAAAAATTCGTATCCAAAGTGATAACAAAAACGAAAGAAACCATCCGTAAGCGGAACAATATCTACCAGTTCAAGGGCAAGATCCTGGCGGTTAGTTTTTATATACTCATAAATCGCCTCCGCCGCTCTGCGATGTCCTGCCCCAGCCGAAGCATAAGTAACTAATGCTTTCATATTTCTTTAATTAAAAACTTCGCCGCTGCCAAAAGATCCTTAAACACGTAATCCGGTTTGGCTTCCCAATTCTTTTGATTAGCTAATTTTTCTTTTCCGGAAAAGATAAGAATAGATTTTGCCCCTGCGGCATGCGCGGTTAAAACATCACGAATAGTATCACCAATAAAATAAGATTTCTTTAAGTCAAATTTAAATTCCCGCGCCGCTTGCTTTAACAATCCAGACTTAGGCTTACGACAAGCGCAACCCGCTTCTTTACGATGCGTACAATAGTAGACCTTTTCGATCTTTCCACCCACTTGCTCAATATCCTCAAGCATCTTGGTTGTTATTGCATCTAACGTCTTCTGGCTATATGTGCCCTTACCCACCCCCGCCTGATTCGATGCCACAAATATCCTAAATCCATTTTCACTCAATAAAGCAATCGCCTTCTTTGCACCAGGCAAAAACCTAAACTTCCGCAAAGAAGTAACATAAAGCCCATCACCCGGATACTTATTTATTACCCCATCGCGATCTAAAAATATATTTTTCATAATCTACTTATTCTTTTTATTCATCACTATTTCTTTATACTTCAAATAACTAAATATCTGATACAACCCCGCATTAAAAGCCACCACAAAACCAATAAACCCGTCTCTATATCCATGCCGGCCAAAATATGCCCGCATAAATCTATCATAAGTGCGCCACGTAAACTTCCCCAAAGTCATCGGCTTTCCTTGATCGAACCACTTTTGCGCTTCCCAGGTTGTCTGCTTATTAAGCTTGGCCCAAAAATCTTCTAAATTGCGATAAGAATAATGCAACATATCCGCTTTTAGGTGCCCACAGGCGCCATCAAGAAACGCCCGCGGATGTACCTGAACCGCTTCATAACGAAATTTATCTTTTCTAAAAAGTCGTAACTGCGGACTAGGATACCATCCCCCGAATCTCACCCAATAGTCTCCGATGTGATTCTTCCGAGGTATAGTAAATCCCGCTTCTTGAGGATTACCCGCCAAAACTTTGATTATCTCCTCCTTTAATTTTGGAGTCACTCTTTCATCAGAATCTAAACTTAAAACCCACTCATTTTTCGCTTGAGCATAAGCCCAGTTTCGATGTGTACCCTCAACATCCATCTTCCGCCGCAAAATTGTAGCATTATAAGTTTGAGCGATCTCGATCGTCTTATCCGTACTTTCATCATCTAACAAAATGATTTCGTCCGCCCATTTTACCGAATCAAGACATTTTCCAATCCGCGACTCTTCATTTTTGGCTAAAACCACCACCGACAAAAAAATCTTATCCATTATTTAAATCTCCAATAATCTAACTTTACTAAAAAATTTTATTTTTACTAAAGCCGCAAAAATAAATAATACTCCCCATGTAACTAACGAATAGCTGTCTGATATCACCTGTATCTTATCTCCCACCAGTGATTCGCTCCCCAAAGAAAAAAGAATAAAAGAGAAGAATACAAATAATAAAACCAATTTATCTTTGAAATTACACCGAAACAAATAATAAATCACAATCATATAAGGAAAGATTACGACTAAAAAATTATGCAGCCAAGCATTAGGATTAAACAACGCCATACTTAAGAATATCATCCCATAATCAACGCAATCATTTAATTTACTAATTTCAGTATTTTTTTCCCTTTTTTTAAAACTAAAAAGAAAAACTGCGATAAAAAATAAAACTATCGTAAGTGCTGAAGTAAAAATTTCCCCATAATAAGGAAATAACTTTTTAGAAACGCTCCAGAGAGAATAATTCTTGATACTCAAAAAAGACCCCTGGTCAAGTGAAGTTGAAGTT